>JBGPYG010000356.1:0-4409 GCA_041493085.1 Pyrinomonadaceae bacterium
CGCGTAGCCGAAATCGTCCGACTGCAAACCTGTGAAGACGAGATCCGGTTTCTCCTCGCGAATTGCCTCGGCCAGCACACTCGCCGCGGCGTAAGGCGAAAGAAGTCCGAGATTGTCGCCAACAACATGAATCGCTCGATCAGCTCCGCGTGCAAGCGCATCCTTGATGACGCTCTTCACGCGTTGCGGACCCATCGAGCAAACAACCACTTCGCCTTGAAGTTTCTCTCTGACGCGCAGAGCTTCTTCCAGCGCATAGCCGTCTGACTCGCTGACCTCAAAGGACAAGTCTCCTTCTTCGATCCATGTTCCTTCTTTGTTAATTCGCAGAATCGCATCTTTGTTTGCGACCTGCTTCATCATTACAATGATTTTCATATTTGATATTTGAAACCGTTTAGAGAGGGGACTTGTCCCCACGCGCTGGCGGCACAAGTGCCGTTTCTAAACATTCCGACGTTTTCGCTGGCGGCACAAGTGCCGATTCTAAACGATCGTTCCAACAACCACCCCTACTGACTATCCATCATAGCGCTTAAACAACAGCGCCGCGTTCGTACCTCCGAACCCAAAACTATTCGACAGCACATATTCAACTTCAGCCTCGCGTGGCTCGTTCGGCACGTAGTCAAGATCACAGTCCGGATCGGGGTTGACGTAGTTTATCGTCGGCGGCAGAACTTTGCGGTAGAGAGTGAGCACGGAAAATACGCCCTCAATTCCGCCCGCCGCGCCGAGCAGGTGACCGGTCATCGACTTCGTGGAACTCACCGCGAGCTTGTAAGCATGCGAGCCGAAGGTCTGCCTGATGGCGAGCGTTTCAAACTTGTCGTTGTAAGGAGTCGAGGTTCCGTGGGCGTTGATGTAGCCCACCTGCTCCGGCTGAATGCCGGCGTCGCGGATTGTCCTCTGCATCACTCGAATTGCGCCCGAGCCTGTTTCATCAGGCATGGTCAGATGAAACGCATCCGCCGTCATGCCGTAACCGACGAGTTCCGCGTAGATGCGCGCGCCGCGTCGCTTGGCGAGTTCGAGTTCTTCCAAAATCATAATGCCGGCGCCCTCGCCGATAACAAAACCGTCGCGGTCGCGTTCAAAGGGACGGGACGCGTGTTCCGGATCGTCGTTGCGAGTTGAGAGCGCTCGCATCGAAGCAAATCCCGCGACGCTCATCGGCGTGATAGCCGACTCGGCGCCACCGCAAATCATTACGTCTGCGTCACCGCGTTGAATTATCCTGAAACTGTCGCCGATAGCGTGAGCGCCGGCGGAACAGGCAGTAGCTGTTGCCGAATTAGGACCCTTGGCCCCATAACGAATTGATACCTGGCCGGCGGCCAAATTGACGATGGCAGAAACGATAAAGAATGGTGAAACCCGATCCGGCCCTTCATTCAGAAGCTTCGAATGCTCACGCTCGATCGCCCAGAAATCACCGATGCCACTACTGATGTAGGTCCCGGCGTTTTCGGCTACGTCAGCGGGAAACTTCCCAGCCTCGGTAAGCTCAAAGCCGCTGTCGGCCATCGCTTCAGTCGCGGCAGCGATGGCGTAATGAATAAAGGCGCCCATTTTGCGCGCCTCTTTCTTTGCTATGAACTTGAGTGGGTCGAAGTCTTTAACTTCGGCGGCAAACCTTACGGAGAATTTCTTCGTGTCAAACTTCTTTATGAAGTCCACGCCGTTGCGGCCGCTCATGAGCGCGGACCACGTTGCTTCAACTGAATTGCCAACCGGTGTTATTAGACCCAGGCCTGTGACAACTACACGTCGTGCCAAATCAACACTCCTTGGAAAACAGTGATAAGTTAATACGACCGAAGACCGGCGACCGAGGACGGTAAGCCCGAACTTTCCGACCGTCTCCGGTCATCGGTCCTCAGTCTCTCCCGGCCCATTACTCATCACTCATCACTACTTCTTGTGCTGGTCGATGTAGTTGTAAGCATCGCGCACGCTCTGGATCTTCTCCGCATCTTCGTCGGGGATCTCGATGCCGAATTCCTCCTCGAAACGCATGACAAGTTCTACGGTGTCCAAAGAGTCTGCGCCTAAGTCGTCGATGAAGCGCGCGTTGGGTGTAACCTCATTTTCATCCACGCCTAATTCGTCGACGATAATCTGTTTGACCTTATTCTCTATCTCTGGATCGGGCATCTCGTTTTGCTCCTCTGTGATGAAATATCGATAACAACTTAAGAAACACCAAGGCCCGCGCCAGCACTCTTCAAGCTGGCTGCGTCCTCGACGTTAAAGCATTTCACGTCCCGACTTATGTGGCGCATCAAGCCGGTCAGTACTTTTCCAGGACCTACTTCTACGAAGGTATCAACACCTTCCTTAATCAACAACTCTATCGACTCCAGCCACCGCACCGGCGACGAAACTTGTCTGACAAGAGACTCGCGCGCGTCGGCACCCTTTCGTATTACGGACGCATCGACATTGGTAACGAGCGGGACATTCAGATTCGCGAAACTTATTCCCTCGAGATCAACGGCCAGGCGCTCCTGCGCCGGCATCATTAACGCGGAATGAAAGGGCGCGCTCACCTCTAATTTCAAGATTCGTTTGGCTCCGCCAGTTCGCAGCAGCTCGCTGGCTCTTGCAACCGCCTCCGCGTCTCCCGCAATCACGACCTGGTTAGGCGAGTTGATGTTTGCCGGCGCGCAAACCTGACCCTGGCTTGCTTCGGCGCACGCGTTTTCGATGTCTTTCAGTTTCGCGCCGATGACCGCGGCCATAGCTCCAGTTCCGACCGGGACCGCCTCCTGCATGTAACGACCACGCGAACGAACGGTTTGAACTGCGTCAGTCAAAGACAAAGACCTCGCAGCGAACAACGCTGAATACTCGCCCAGGCTATGCCCGGCAACATAATCCGGTCGCGGGAACCCTTCTGACTCCATTGTGCGGAGTGTCGCCACTGAAACAGACAGGATCGCTGGCTGCGTATTTTCTGTCAGTTGCAGATCTTCTGGCGAGCCTGCGAAGCACAGTCGCGAAATTGAGAAATGAAGGGCATCGTTTATCTCTTCAAAGATCCGCGCGGCAACGGGAAAATTCTCTACCAGTTTCCTCCCCATTCCCGGATATTGCGATCCCTGCCCGGGAAAGATGTACGCCAAAGACATTGCCGATTTCCAATTTGCGATTCTCGATTGCTCAAAATATCACCGCCGCCACTCCAATCGGAAATTGGCAATCGGCAATCGAAAATGTCGTTACCAGCGTACCAGCACGCCTCCCCAGGTTGCACCGCCCCCGAACGAGGCCATCAGTACCAGATCGCCAGGATTAATCCGGCCGGCTTCGACGCACTCATCCAGGGCAATTGGGATAGACGCAGACGATGTGTTCCCGTGCATTGCTATGTTTGAATAAACGCGCTCGCTCTCGACATTGAGTTTGCTTGCCACGCCATCAGTAATTCTCTGGTTCGCTTGATGCGGGATGAAGAGTTTCACATCTGTTGCACTCAGCCCGGCCTCTTCCAGGACCTCACGTGAAATATCGGTCATCGATCGGACGGCCACCTTGAAGAGTTCATTACCCTTCATCTTAAAAAAGTGGTCGCCCGCGGCCAGCGTCGCTGCGGTTGCGGGTCGTCGGGTTCCGCCGCCCGGCGAAAAGAGCTGTTCCTCGTATCTTCCGTCGGACTTAATCCGCGCAGCCAGAATTCCGCGGTCTCCCTCCACGGGACCAAGAACAGCCGCACCGGCGCCGTCACCAAATAAGACGCAAGTATTGCGGTCAGTATAGTCAACGTACTGCGTAAGAATCTCGGCGCCGATGACCAGCGCATATTTTGACTGCCCGGTGCGGACCATGGTGTCGGCTAGCGCCAGACCGTACAGAAAGCCGGAGCAGGCAGCCACGATATCCATGGCCGCAGCTTTGTGCGCACCCAGGGCCGCCTGGATTATGCAGCCGGTTGAGGGAAGGATTTGATCGGGGCTGACCGTCGCGCAAAGGATTAGATCGATATCCGCGGACTGCAAACCGGCGCGTTCGATCGCCTGACGAGCGGCGCGCACCGCAAACTGAGAAGTGTACTCTCCCGGCGCTGCTTTGTGTCGCTGCTTGATGCCGGTGCGACTGGTAATCCACTCGTCAGATGTTTCGACCATCTTCTCCAGTTCGGCATTCGTCAGAATGCCTTCCGGATAAGAATGTCCGGTGCCCAAAATTCCGGCGCGCATATTTCCCATCTATTCCTCGATTGCTGATTTGTGGCCGGTAATACTATCCATTAGCCCCAGGAAAACCAAGCAAGGTGTAAGGCAGACCGTCGCTTTGCATGCCAGCTTCACGGTTCGCGTTAGTTTCCTAATTTGAAATTCTCTGCGCCCCCCTCGGCGTGCTCGGCGTCTCTGCGGTTAATGTAGTTCAGGATTATTCACCGCCGA
>JBGPYG010000310.1:0-5234 GCA_041493085.1 Pyrinomonadaceae bacterium
TGGGCATCAAGGCTTTGAACTATTCAGCTAACGAAGCTTTTGGTGATGTGCAGGAGGCCGAGGCGAAGGAAGTAAGAGTTGCACTCACGCCGGCGGTAATAGAAGGCGAAGGCGACTTTGCGGGATTGACCGGAGCGGTTCCCGGCCTTTTCCCGGTGCCGACCGAGAAACGTGCCAAAGACGAAATGAAAAAAGGTGGCACTGCGGCTGCGGCAGGGTCGATTATCTTCGCGATGATCTTTAACATCCTGCTGTTCGTTGCGGCTCCACTGCTTTTGACGAATGCGCTTTTCATCGGCGCTGGCTGGGCCCCTTCGCCGTCATCGGCCGCAGTAGTGACCAGTCAACAAACCGCCGGCGCGACAGCGAATGTAACCCCTGCTGATGGATCAAGTGCGAGCAACGTCAACTCTGGTGCAAACGCTGGGTCAAACGATGCCTGGTACTCGCGCGGCTGGCGCACCGTCAAGACTTACCTGCATCCGGTTCGTCCCTCGGTAGCTTTTAACTTGATCGACGGCGTGATTCGCATGAGTTTCTTCCTGATGATGATATTCAGTTTTTCTTTACTGAAAGATATCAGGCGCGTCTTTGAATACCACGGCGCGGAACACAAGACTGTATTCACCTGGGAGAAAGGATTGGCGTTGACGGTTGAAAATGCGCGACCGCAACCGCGCCAGCACCCGCGTTGCGGCACCAGCTTCCTGATGGTCGTCATGCTGGTTTCGATTGCGCTCTTCTCGGTTATCAAGTTTGACTCGCTCGTCTATAACTTTCTCGTGCGGCTGGCACTGGTTCCGTTAGTCGCCGGACTTTCATATGAAATTATTCGACTGTCGGCCAAAAAGGAAAGCGGTTGGTTTTTCAAAATGATCACGCGGCCGGGTGTTTGGCTGCAAAACATCACCACGCAGGAGCCGGACGATGGGCAGCTCGAGGTCGCGATCGAAGCCTTGAAAGAATCGTTGAAGCTCGAGCCCGCGCCTGGAGAAGCAGCACTGGCCCCATTGTCGTAAGTGTAACGCAAACTGTTAGTTTGCGGACTGTCGTTACAGACGTTAATTCTTAATTATGTTAGAGAGACTCGATCAAATCGAAGCACGTTACGAGGAACTCGCGAACGAAATGTCCGCGCCGGAGTTGCTTGCGGACCAGACTGCTTACACCAAAGCCGCCCGGCAACACAGAACGCTGGGCGAGATAGTTGAAAAGTATCGAACCTGGAAGACGCTGAAAGAAGAGTTGGCGGGAGCGCAGGAACTGGCGGACAGCGCCGATGATGATGAGATGCGCGAGATGGCCCGGCTCGAAGTGGAAACGCTCCAGCGTAAGCTCGAGGCAACCGACACCGAGTTGAAGCTTCTCCTGGTTCCCTCTGATCCCAACGACGAAAAGAATGTGATTGTGGAGATTCGCGCCGGCACCGGCGGCGACGAAGCGACGCTGTTTGCTGCCGAAATGCTCAGGATGTATGCCCGCTACGCCGAACGACAACGCTGGCGCTTTGAAGTGCTCGAAGCGTCGGAGTCTGGAATTGGCGGGTTCAAAGAAGCCATCGTTTTGATCGAGGGCGAAAAAGTTTATTCCAAGATGAAGCACGAATCCGGTGTGCATCGTGTGCAACGCGTCCCGCAGACAGAAGCCAGCGGACGAATTCACACCTCCGCCATTACGGTGGCTGTCCTGCCCGAGGCGGAAGAGGTTGACGTGAAGATCGACCCGAAGGATCTGCGCATCGACACGTTCTGTTCCTCAGGACCCGGCGGGCAATCAGTTAACACGACCTACTCCGCGGTGCGCATCACCCACTTGCCGACGAACCTGGTTGTTTCCATGCAGGACGAAAAATCCCAGATCAAGAACCGCGAGAAAGCGATGCGCGTGTTGCGCGCGCGTTTGCAGGAGCTTGAAGAACAAAAACAACACGACGCAGTTGCCAGCGAGCGTCGTTCAATGGTCGGTTCAGGCGATCGCTCAGAAAAGATCCGCACTTATAACTTCAAAGAGAATCGCGTCACTGACCATCGCATCGGCCTCACCATTCACCAGTTGGATCTGGTGATGGAAGGCAATCTCGACGAAATCATCCAGGCCCTCATCACCCACGACCAGGCTGAAAAACTGAAGAACGAAGCCGTTGCAGCCTAGATAGTTTCGAGTTCCGAGTTCGGAGTTCCGGGTTCATCCGATTTGAAACTCGGAACCCGAAACTCTAAACTCGGAACGATGTCATCGACGCACGTCGTTATCATTCGGCACGGCCAATCGCAGGGAAACGCTGAAGGGCGCTTTGGCGGACACACTGACACGCCGCTCTCGCCGCGCGGACGAAAGCAAGCAGAAGCGACCGCAAGAGCGCTCGCGTCGGAAAAGTTTAATGCGATCTATTCCAGCGACTTGCCGCGCGCGATTGAAACCGCCGGCCCGCTCGCCAGGCTGACCGGCGTTGCTCTTGAAACTACGGACGCTCTGCGCGAACGCAGCGTCGGGGTGATGGAAGGCTTAACGTTTGAAGAAGCCGCTGAGCAACACCCGGAACAATATCAGGCGCTGCTACGACGTGATTTCGAACATGTGTTATTGGGCGGGGAAAGTTACCGGCAAACGCTCGATCGCGCCTCACGAAAACTGGATGAAGTAATTGAGCAACACAAGGGCGGACGCATTGTTCTCTTCGCTCATACGGGCACCATCTGCATTCTCATACTGCACTTGATGGGCGCACTCGATGCGCCCGAGCTTAAGCCCGTCTGGATCGCCACTGCAAACTGTGGTATCGCGCGATTCGACCTGCGTGACGACGGCTTTGTGCGCGTACTCGTTATCAACGACACGCGCCACCTGGCTGGCATTTGACGGCGCCTCTATAGAACGATTGTCCGCTTGCGCTCCGCGGACTGATTAAAAGAACTTTGGATTACTACTGAGCTTGTGGTATTACACACGCCTAAGTTCGCACTGACGGTTTGTCCCCGGCCTCGCGGCAAACGACACGCACCCATCTCACCTGGTAAAGGTTCGCCACGATGCCTCTTTCAATTTCTTGCGCCGAATGCACAAACGAGATTCCCCAGCCTGCTGAGCGTTGTCCGCACTGTGGAAGACCCGGAGTCTTTTGGAACGTTATAGCCGCAGAATATCCTGCAGAACGCGCCGCCTTGGAACGTCGCTATCAAGCTGCGAAAGCAGACGCGGTGTCACGCAACGCAAATCGCAATTTGCAAGATTTTGAGAATGCGGTTGCTGGATCAAAGGCCGTGATAGCGCGTTCGGAAATCGAGGTACAAAGACTTGCCTCCGGCAATAGGCAATTGTACGCGACCTATTATGAGTTGACTGAAGCAGGGATAAGCCTGCCCGCTGGAGATGAATGGGACATGTTGCGAGAGTTGGCCGACACGGTACTTTTTTGGAAGTCCAAGAAGCACATCAGATTTGGTGCTCTTTCACTGGATGGTGTAGGGCTACCCAACTATGGCCCCTGCTCCCTGGTATTGCGTGAGGAGATGATTTCCCATCGATCCTCCGTCTTCGAAGAAAACTCGGCCGTGTTTATGGAGCGGCGCAAGATCAAGATTGCACGCGAGCCGAAAGTGCCCAAAGGCTATAAAGCCACCTGGGGAGAGCGAGGCAAGCTATGCGTGGCCAAACTGGCCGCCGAGATTGACTCAAACACCGCTTCTGATAAATACTTCAGGATACTTCTAAAACAAGGGGTAACTTCGGAAGACGACGAGTTTGTTGAGGTGCATATCTGGGGGCCCATGACGGTTCTGACAATGGAGCAAGTCATCGTAACCGCTCCTAAGCGAAATCAGCGGGCAACGATCCTCAAAGCACTCAAATTCAAACTT
The DNA here is from genome assembly GCA_041493085.1 of Pyrinomonadaceae bacterium. Taxonomy (GTDB): domain Bacteria; phylum Acidobacteriota; class Blastocatellia; order Pyrinomonadales; family Pyrinomonadaceae; genus PSRF01. The sequence goes on from JBGPYG010000310.1 coordinate 3,858, forward strand.
GCAAAGCATGGAGTACGAGCGAGCTAATGGATGCATTGATTTCAGGATGCGCCGGTAGGGCACTATTGGTGGACGGAGGTTCCTTGAGATCGTTCGATGTGGACGATCCGTCGAAGCTTGTGCCGCGAACGCCTGCCGACTTCGCCTACCTTTTCGGCGAGATGCAAGATCTGCGCGTTCTCGAAAACATAGATATCGAATCTGTCCGACAGGAACTCAAACATGCTTCCGATTCTGCTTTGGCGCTGGATTTGGTTTTAATCTCACTCGATCCGGACCTGCCTGATGACATTCGACAGGAAGCGATAGAGGGACTGGATGAATTGCTGGCGGATGCCAGAGTCGCCGAGCGGTTAGAGAACATCCTGTATGCGCGTCCGCTTCCTGAAGATGCTGACCTCGAAGGAGCACTGAAACTTTGCTCTGCAGGGCTCTCATCAAGAGCATCTGACCTTTTGCAAAGTCTCAAAGAGCGGCAATCATTAATCTCTGAAGTCAGCGACGCCTGGGATATTCTCCCCAGCAAGATATTTGGTGAAGAGAAAACTGAGTTCCAACATGTCGCCGTTCGCGAAGGCCTTTTTCGTGCACTGGTTCTAAATCGTGAAAGCCAAGCCTCGGTCAACACATTCCTGATGAGCGCGTTGCTTAATCCCTCTCTTCAGGTAATGCGGAATTACCGGCAGGTCTTACAGAAATGGGCTGACGCATTTCGACAGGAGAACCGGACTCCCGTTATAAGGCCGGAAATGGATAAGCTAATAGCAACTGAATCTTTGACCAAAACAAGACAGCGACGACGGCGCAGAAGTATAGACCGAGGGGCTGTATTGCAGAACGTCGAAAGCCAAAAGGCAATGATTGTTAACGCCATGCGGCACGATGAACTGGGGCGGGTTCGTAAATTCGTAGGTGAACTTGTTAAGTATCAATTAAAAAATGGTGAACCGGTTTTTGCAGCTAAATCACTGTGCGATCTTGCAGCCGAAGCCAAAGGTTTGGGCATGTTTGCATTGCAGGTTGAACTGACCGAACAAAGCACCCGAGTAAAGCCTGATGATGCATGGTCCTGGAGACAACACGCTGACGCATTGCTTAGCTCTGGCCAACCAGCTGAGGCCTTACGAGCTTATGAGCAGGCGGATGCTTTCGGAGGGGGTGCAGTTGCTAAGAATGGTCGCGCCGATACTTTGAAAGCGCTCGGTCGGCTCAACGACGCGCTTGATGCTTACGACGCTGTCATTGCCGATTATCCAGAGAATGACGTCGCCAGAGGCGGTCGCGCCGATACTTTGAAAGCGCTCGGTCGGCTCAACGACGCGCTTGATGCTTACGACGCTGTCATTGCCGATTATCCAGAGAATGTCGTTTCCAGAA
>JBGPYG010000192.1:0-7266 GCA_041493085.1 Pyrinomonadaceae bacterium
ACACCAACCTCTAAGCTGGAAATCACGGTGTAATTTCCGGCGTCTTCTCCGGCTTCGGTCGTCGAGCTTTGGGTCTTGGCATCTGCTTTCTTTGGGGTTGGTGATGGCGATGGCTGCTGCGCGTTGGCAATGCCGGAAACCAGCATTAGCACCAGCATCAATCCCGAAAGAATACGCAACCGGTTCATTAAGGTGCTTTCCATTTGCTCCATCCTCTGGTTCTGGTTAACTGCCACGCGAATCTCTCGCCTGCTTCAATCATCGGAAGAAGACAGGGCTGGTACGCGATCCGTGAATCTTTACGTGGCAGGCTGTGCAGTTCCCATATTGCGCGTTCTGATTATGCTGAGGCCCAGACGGTTCAATCGCTCCGACGTCATGCGCGACGCTGTGACAGGTAAGACAGAGCTGGTTAACCGCGCTGTACCGCAACAACCGCGGATTGGACGATCCGTGCGGCGTATGACATGCCACGCATCCTTCGGTCTTCACCGGCGCATGCTCGTAGGTGAACGGCCCCTGTTTGTCCGCGTGACACTTAATACAGGCCGCATCCGCACCGGTGGCCAGTCTTGTTTGTTTGAGTTCAAAACCGCCGTGCGGGTTATGGCAATCACTACAGCGCATGGCGCCTTCCAAAACTTTGTGATGGAAGGGCGAAGCAAAGGCCGGCTTGACCTCGCTGTGGCAACTCAGGCAAAGCTGCGGGTCGTTCATCTGCAACATTTTGATGCTTGAGAAGCCCGGCTTTTCGGCGTTCGCAGTGGTCACCCGGACATTCGAGCTGGCAAGATTTCTCCCGGTCGTGTTGGAGTGCGGCGAGTGACAATCAGTACAGCCGACGTCGTTGCGCCAGTGCTCACCACGTCGGAAGTTGTTGTGTTCTTCCTTACCCGCGTGGCATGAGAGACAAGTCTCGGAAGTTTCCTTCGACGATTTGTTCTTGAACGAAATGATCTTCGCCGGATCGGCTTCCTCTATGTGGGCCTTGCCGGGACCATGGCACGATTCGCAGCCGGTCACCTTTCCCTTCCAACTGCCCATCGCGCCAAGTTTTGCATGCGAGGTATGGGAGAAGGCTTTGAACTGATCTTCGTGACAGTCCTTGCACGTGTCGCTGCCGACATAATCTGCGGCGTTATAGCTTGCTGGTTTGATTTGGCTTGGCTTAACGGATTGTGACGAGCTGCCGGAGGCGAGCCACATCACAGCGGCAATCAGTGAACCGCAGATGAGCGAAGCCTTGATGACTTTGTGTGGTATCAACACAACACTGGGTCCTTTCAGTTATCCAAGCTGGAAATTGAATCCCAACTAGTACAAACAAGGCGTGCAGAGATTCTTGTGCACTCCGTAAGCCGCACACACCTTGCTTTCAATACTGGGAATTGTAATGGCCCGGCCCTGAACTGGCTGTGACGGCCATCACATGAAAACGGCAAAAGTAATCCGGCTAGCCAATGTCTGTCCAAAGTTGAATTTCTAACATTGGCCAGGAAAGTCGTCTGTTCGGTAACACACATAGCCATCGCAGATATCTCTCAGCAGGATCCGATTGATTCAAGCGCCTTGCGATTGTGAACGAAAATCGCGTTATCCGCCAGACTAACGATGCGCTTCCGCTTGAGTTCTGCAAATAGGCGGGTCACTGTCTCGCGTGAAGTACAGATCATCTGCGCTATCTCTTCCTGCGTCAGGCCAAGGTTCACCCGGATGCCTTCAGGTCTTACTTCGCCGCGCTCATCGCACCACTTGAGTAGCAACCTGGCCAGTTTCTCCCCTGTGGATCGTGGCAAGAGCAGCGACCGGGCGTGCTCGACCGCGTCTGTAAGCTCCTTACTGAGGGCTTCGGACACGCCAATACGAGCTATCTTGCTTCGATCCAGCAGATCCATGAAATCCGAACGCAAAATAAAATCTGTACGACAGGGTTCAAGTGTCTCGACTGTCGCATCGTACGGCGAATCCTTGAGCGCAGAGTTCACTCCCAGAAGATCACCGGCTTGCGCTATGCGTAGAATCAATACCCTTCCCGCAGACGACGAAATCGAGACTTTCGCCCGGCCTGCGCGGAGCACGTAAACGCCGTGTGCCTGTTGCCCTTCAGAAAACAACACAGCTCCGCGACGGTGCAGGCTACTTAGCTTGATATCTTCCGACCCATGGATTTCCTTAAAGAGCGAATCGCAAGGTAGCCGGTCATCAAATGACAGGCCACCGAAACCTTCGTCAACTTCGAGCTGTCTTGCGCTTGGCATCGATTCGCACTCCTAAGTATGACCACCTTCAGCCATCTCACTTTAGCGGCCACACCGCTGTTACTGCGCGTTCGTAAAAGCAATGAACGTGCCGGTGGATTCGACATGGTTTTTAGTCGCAAAGTCGGCATTCAGGCGACGAAGCGGCAGATTATCGCGCGGAATATTCCACATTTACAGTTGAGATTGCGAAAGATTTCCCAAACCTTCATATCAGAAATGTCAGTTGATTTGCTCAGAAATGTGAGTTGGATTTGCCATGTCATGCTCAGACAGCATGGTCGTCATCGCACATTGGTGGCGGCTTAACGATGGCCTTGTATCATTGCTTTGCCAGTGTGTCGCGCCAGATTTTCAACGTAAAAAATCAATGCCGGCTCCAACGAATCATCGCCGACTTCTGCTTATGGCCCTCGTTGCGTCTGTGGGATTGCTTCCGGCATTTGCCTTGTCGTTACCCTTACAATGATACTCTGGTGGCGACAGGCCCCCCGCCGTTTCACCAGTTCTGGATACTCGAAACTATGAAAAACCCGGCCGAGTCTCTTCTCGAAGACGACCACGCGTCGCTCGGTCAATTGCTTACCGAACTCGACGCCGAGCTGGCAAGGCCAAACATTACTCGCGCCTTCGAGCTGCTCGATCTCTTCTGGGCTCGGTTGGCAGTTCATATTCGAGCCGAGAACCTGCATCTCTTCCCTGCTCTCGTCAATGCTCCCGCCTCGCTCTTAACTGGCAGAGGCAGTTTGCCGACAACTGAAGAGGTGCACAACGTACTCGCACATCTGCGCTCTGATCACGATTTTTTCATGAAGGAACTTGCGCTAATGATAAAGGTTATGCGCAAGATCACTGGCAGCCAACTGCCGAGCGTAGAAGAAGCGGGGGACTTGCGGCAGCGCCTGACTACAATCGCGACACGTCTGGAAGCTCACAACCGCTTGGAAGAAGAGCGGGTTTACACTTGGCCGTCACTACTCTTCGATGAGGAAACAATCGCCGCACTTCGCGATCGCCTTCAGCACGAACTGGAAAATCTTCCTCCACGATTTGTTAAGAACATTACGGTCGAATGCGACCGATAGTTAATCTGCGCATTGCGCAGAATTCCACGGCTACTCCGCCAATTTTCGCAGCTACTCCGGCAAATCTTCCAAAACGCGGGTAGAATCAACGGCATAACCATTGCTCAAGTACTAGAGGATATTTTTGTGCCGAGGAAGCAGTATTGGAAGCTATGACAAGGTTCGCCCCCGGTGAGGGGTTGAAGACTGAGAAGATGCCGGGTCACTGGGTGTTAGCCCGGCTGGGTAAGCGCGTGCTACGACCGGGAGGCATGCAGCTTACGCGCAGTATGCTGGAAGCGCTTCGAATCCAACACACTGATGACGTGGTTGAATTCGCGCCCGGTATGGGTGTGACGGCGCGACTCACGCTCGAGTTAGACCCGGCGTCTTATACGGCTATTGAGCGTGATGAGGCGGCAGCGAAGATTGTCAGTCGATTTGTCAAAGGAGAGCGACAACATTGCGTTGTCGGAAGCGCTTCGGACACGGGGCTTCCTGACCAGTGCGCCACTGTCGTTTATGGCGAGGCCATGCTCACGATGCAGACCGAAGAGACGAAGCGCCAGATCGTGCGGGAGGCTTATCGACTACTCAAGAGCGGTGGTCGGTACGGCATTCACGAGATGTGCCTCATGTCGGATAATCTTGGCGAGAATGAAAAAAGAGAGACCGAGAGAGCACTAACGGGTGTCGTCCATCATGGCGTTAGGCCGCTCGCGGTTTCGGAGTGGCGCTCGCTTCTAGAGTCCGAAGGCTTCGAAGTTGAATCAGTGGACATGGCTACCATGAGTTTGTTGGAGCCAGGCCGACTGATTCGTGACGAAGGTTTCCCTGGGTCGTTGCGCTTTGTCTGGAATCTACTTCGTGATTCAGAGGCCCGACGGAGAGTGCTGGAGATGAGGTCCGTCTTCCGGCACCACCGGAAGCAACTCGGCGCCGTTGCAATTACTGGAAGCAAACGCTGAACAACTGACGGCGCTTCTGATAAGTTGAAGGCCGACTTAAGTAAATAAACCATTTATGAGTGATCAAGATCAGAGTGTAGGTGGAGCTGCTGAGGTCAAGCAGCTCGTTGACCTGCTGCAATACCAGGATGGCTCTATCGTGAGTCGCGTGCTGCTGAAGAACAAGGGTGGCACTGTTACACTGTTCGCATTCGACGTTGGTGAAGGCCTTAGCGAGCATACGGCACCGTTCGATGCACTAGTCGTGGTCACTGACGGAGAGGCGGACATTGAGATCGCAGGCGAGAGTTTCCGGGTTCGGCAAGGAGAGACCATCATCCTGCCGGCGAATCGCCCTCATGCGGTGAGAGCAGCTACCAGGTTCAAAATGCTGCTCATCATGATCCGGGCGTAGCATCCGCTTGTTAAGCTTACGAAACAGCGAATCAGAGGATTTGGTGACGATGAGCAGGGCTGGTAATACGCGAATGCACAGTCTTAACCATTTCATTTCGGGGGTCGAATTATGAATTCACTTGCAACTAAAACAGTACGCGATCTCGCTGTGGAGATTCCCGGCGCGACTCGCGTGTTTGAAAACCTCGGCATCGACTATTGCTGCGGTGGGAATAGATTGTTGGACGACGCGTGTGCTACGGCTGGAGTCCCGGTCGAGCATGCTCTGAACTCGCTGGAACTCGCCACGGCGTCTCATGCCCAGTCTGATGAACCGAACTTCCTTACAGCGACGCTTGCTGAACTCATCCATCATATCGTCGAAAAGCACCACGTGTTCACGAAGAGCGAGATCGCGCGTTTGCGTGCGCTGATCGACAAGGTTCACGGCGTGCACGGCCAGAATCATCCAGAGCTTGAGCGGCTTCGCTTGCTGTTTCAGTCCCTGAGTGCGGAACTGGAACCACACATGATGAAGGAAGAGCGCGTACTGTTTCCCTATGTCATCGAGATGGAAGAAGCCATCCGCAACGAGCGGCCAGTTCCAATGCCGCCTTTCGGCACGGTCGCTAATCCAGTTCGCATGATGATGATGGAGCACGAGACCGCCGGTGAGTTACTGAGAGAAATGCGTGCAGCCAGCGCAGACTATTCCGTCCCGCCCGATGCATGTATTAGTTACCAAACTCTATATCAGGCGCTGGATGCATTCGAGAAGGACCTCCACCTACACATTCACCTGGAGAACAACATTTTGTTTCCCCGAGCTGTGGAGATGGAAGCGGGCCTTAATAGTTAGCCAACTGAGAGACAGTTGTTCCTGCTGCTTATGTTCTTTATTACTGCGGAGGACTTGCGAAAAAGACTTCGAGAAGCGATTGTGTTCCTGAGTTTGTCTGGAACTTTTGTGTCGCTCAGGTGCACGTCCAGGAACAACTTCCCGTCCTGATTCAGTTTGTAGTAAGAAACGAACTGGCAGTTGTGAGCAACTGTGAGATCATACCTTCGACCTTTATCGTGTCTTTCTTACGTCATCGATTGGTAACGATGCACCGACGCGAACGGACTCAATTGATGGGGCGATACGACGCCAGCGTCTTCATGTAATTTGCGCGTTCGAAAGCGGCTGGCTCGGCGCAATGCTGCTGGCTCATGCTGCCGATCATCTGCGCGACCGACTCGTACTCGTGTTCATCCATCCAGCGTCTCATCTCGTCAAGAATGGCTTCAATTCGCGGGATTCCGTTCTGTAGCAGCTCAGAAGCCATCATCGTCACTTTGGCTCCGGCCATCAACGCCTTCAACACATCCTCGGATGTGTGGACACCAGTGGTAATCGCAAAGTCGGCCAGTAATCGCCCGTACAGAATTGCCACCCATCGCAAGGGCAGGCGCAGCTCGCTTGAGTTGCTGAGAACCAGACGGGGCACGACCTCGAGAGTTTCGAGATCAATGTCAGGTTGATAGAAACGGTTGAACAACACCAGACCGTTCGCGCCTTCTTCCACCAGACGTTTCGCGATGTTTGCGGTTGAGCTGAAGTAAGGGCTTAGTTTTATCGCCACCGGTAGTGCAACGGAACGCTTCACCTCACGCAAGATCTCCAGGTAGATGTTTTCAACGTCGCTTCCTTTGAGATCCTGGTTCGTGGGGATGTAGTACACGTTCAACTCGATGGCATTAGCTCCCGCTTCTTCCATCAGTACTGCGTAATCGGTCCAGCCACCAGCCGAAACTCCGTTCAGACTGCCAACAATCGGAATGTCAACAGCTTCCTTGGCCCGTCGGATGAGATTCATGTATTCATCTGGCCAGACGTTATAGCTCTGCATCTCGGGAAAGTAGCTGAGAGATTCCGCGTAGCTGTCTGTGCCACTCGTCAGATAGTAGTCGACATAGAAACTGTCGAAAGTTATCTGCTCTTCAAACAGCGAATACATCACGACAGCCGCCGCTCCTGCATCTTCCAGACGGCGTATGCTGTCCACATTGTGAGACAGCGGCGAAGAGGAAGCCACAATGGGGTTTTTCAAAGTCATGCCGAGGTAATTTGTTGTCAGACTCATGAGCGTTCTCCTGTTTAGACGACGGCGTGCACCTTGCCGACGGTTGGGACTCGGTCGCTAGCGAACGGACACCCATAACGGCATCAGAACCGGGAGCGGTAGCGACTGGGTCGCCTCTAACATAAAGTGACTGTGGGTGGCCCTTTCGCCGCGACTGTCTTTCGGCCACGAGGACCCGGTCGCTACTGCTCCCGGTTCTGATACCGATACCAGCGCGCTACCAAACATCTAGTTCTCCATCTGCACCGCCGCCAATTGCTTGTATTGCCGCCACCGTCGTTGGACCACCTTTTCCGCCTCGCCCAAGAGGAACTTCGCCACTTCAGGATCGCTCTGCTGCAACATTCGATAGCGCCCTTCGGTGTAGATGTAGTCTTTTAGCGGAATCTTCGGATCGCTTGAATCAAGCTGGAAAGGATTCTTGTTTTCGGCAGCCAGCTTCGGAACGTAGCGATACAGGGGCCAGTGGCCTGAT
>JBGPYG010000077.1:0-11413 GCA_041493085.1 Pyrinomonadaceae bacterium
CAGTACTGGCGCAGTAGTTCGAGTGTGCGTTCCGGCAGTGGCACATAGCGATCTTTGGCGCCTTTGCCGTGGCGGACGTGGATCATCATCCGCGCGCTGTCGATGTCGGCGACTTGCAGATGGGTTCCTTCTTGCAGTCTCAACCCGCACGAGTAGATGGTGGTGAGACAAACCTTGTAGCGTGGCAGTCTGACGCAGGTGAGAATCTGGCGCACTTCCGCCAGGCTGAGGATGACGGGCAGCTTCTTTTCGGGAGCCGGACGCACGATACCGAAGATGGCCCAATTACGGTTGAGCGTTTGCTCGTAGAAGAATCTGATGCCGCAGATGGCGATGGTCATGGTATTGCGGGAGTAATGCTTGACACACTTGAGGTAGAGAAAGTACTGCCGCAGTTCCGCTTCGCTGATCTGGTCAGGAGGCTTATGATAATGTGCGGCCAGTTGGCGTACGGCTCTGGTGTACGCCTCCTGAGTTCGCTCCGCCAGTCCGCGGAGTTGCAGACACTCGATCATTCTCTTTCGCAGTTCACTCTTGGTTACACCTCCGGATGGAAAAGTTGAACAGCCTGCTTTCCTGGACAGAAAGCGGCGGGCTGTTTTTCAGAAGTACTCGGAGCGGACTTGTGAGGGAGAATGATCGGGTTACTTAGCGAAGTTGCTTTTACCTGCGCGCAGCGCTTAGTTCAACAACTCGTTAGACCGGAGCGCGAACAGCGCACTCTTTAACCTGTTCTTTGGCTTCGACGTTGTTCATAATCGCCGCGCCCGGTCCACTGCTATGGCTAGGCCGCTATATGATCTTTGGTGATTGCTGATATTCAATTTTATGGCCCTGAAAAACCTACTGCTGTTCCTCATCGTGTCTGCCTTAGACGCTATCTTCATACTACTCGGCTCCTTCATGGGGCACAGCATCCCCAGCCTCGGTCTTTTTGCTGGTGCGATCATCGGTGGCACTGTTGGCGTTGCCGCGGCAGTTTGGCTGGCAGCTCGCCTCCGCCTCCTTGAGCGTGCAAGCTACGCCGCGACATTCGTAGGAGGATTGATCGGGTTTGTTGTTGCGGCAGTGATCGCAGTGAAAAATTTGCGCGGGCCGGTTATTCCGATGGCCGCCGTTGGTCTAATCGGCTTAGGAGCACTGCTTGGCAAGATTGTCAGTCACAAGCGCGCGGCATAACGAACCGGAGGCGATTTTGGTGAGCCGCGCGCCAGGATGCGGTTGAAGCGCTGCGTTGCGAATAGCACTCAAGCATCTTGGGCAAAAGAACTACCGACGGGAACTTCGAGAGATAGGCGCTTCGCCCGAACATAGTCAGAAACATGGTCGCCGTAGCGCTCCATGAATGGCAGCTTATAGTCCGTGCCGCGAATTGTCATTCTGCACTCTGGGGAATCGCAGGAACACGCGAACTCGGCCATCAGCTCGTTATAGAATGTGCCGTAGTCTATCGTGATTTCTTCGCCTGCTCTTATTTGCCGGCGCGCCACCAGATTCAATCCTTCCAGCCACGAATTCGGATCGCAGGAATGATTGATCGGCTTCCAGTGCTCCGGTTCCTGGCTCCAGCTCACAAAAATCTCATCGGTCAGCGGATAGGCGTACTCGGAAAACCACCGCTGATGCTCCGCGTTCCAGTTTTGCCTGACGTGCGATTGGCTCACCAACACGTGTGGCTCTTCTTCATGCGCTTCGACGATCTCTCCGGGTTCGATGGATTCGACAGCGTACATTCCGTAATGGCTTCTGCCGTCCAGGATCAATTTCCATTTCTTGTGTTGTCGCCGCTGTCGTTTCAAGGCCGCCCTAATGATCTTTTCGAAAAACTCCCGGTGGCCCCAGGGCTCGTGCAGTAAGATGAGATCCGCGCTGCCGGCTTCCTCCAACGGGTAAGCGACGTCACAGTTCGGATTGATCTCCAGCATGAACAGCTCACCCTGATCATTCATGCGAATGTCACAACGACCATAGCCGGCGCCGTTTAAGCCGATAAACAACTTCCGGGAAATATCCTTCAGCCGCTCGGCGAGCTCGTCGTCGTCACACTGCACACAAGTCATCGCCTCGTAGTCTTTCCATTTGAGGTCGAAGTGTTTGAATGTTTCGCCATTGGGAAAACGAAACTCGACGGGTTGATAAGCGAATGGCTCCAGGCCGTTGTCGGCATTCTCGGCGACCAGGACGGAAAACTCCCGCCCTTCGATGAACTCTTCGATCAACGTGCCGCCAAACTGGTCAATCATTTTCTGAGCCTGCACGCGCAAGTCAGCCATAGTTTCGACGCGCGATTCTTTCGTCAGGCCGATGCTGCTGTAGCTATTGGGATGCTTTGTTATTAAGGGGAACCGGAGCGTGGCCGCTGCCAACTCAATACTCTGGTTGTCGGCTGCGAAAACGTAAGCAGGTGCTTTGATCCCCCAAAAGTGACAAACCCTTTTCATCATTTCGCGCGTGGGCTCGTAAAAGTTTGAAGTAGCTCCGGTAAAGGGCAACCCCAGCCTTTCCAGCGTCTGAACAACCTCAATGCCGGCGCGGTCTTCGTCCCAGGCCCCATCACACAAATTAATGAAAACATCAAAGTCGCGGCGCGCCAGCTCGACGATCTGCCGCACAGCCCTGGCCTTATCGACATAAACCGTCTCGCATTGATGGCCTTCAAGATGACGAACGACGTCGGAAAGCGGGTCGTAGTCTTTCATCGGACTATCAGAGTTTTCGTAGGAAGGATCAAGGATGCAAATTTTCACAGGCAACTGTCCTCAAACTGAGCTCACCAGCGCCGAATGAATTTATCTTGGCTGGTAAGCCGTTAATGATCTATCGTAAGGCCGGGTGGTGTCTTAAATTCGATTTCTCTGTGTGACCTCTGCGCTCTCTCTGGTCTCTGTGGTGAATAAACGCCCGACAACCACTCACCACGGAGACACAGAGAGCACAGAGATCACACAGAGAAGACTTCAAACTAAGACACTACTAAAGTCGTGTAATGTAACCCATTAACCGCAAACATGAAACACTTGTGTGAGCAAGTGATGTTTTAAGTTTTGCGTCTAAGCGCCGGCTGCGACGCGAGCAGTTTAGACGAGCGACTCGGTGTGGGCTGGACTTGTCCTTTGTGGTTGAATTAATACCTCAGAACACTCACGGCCCGGAGTCACCAAGAGTGAACGTGGAGGGACGATCGATCGTGACGGTGTTAGCGCGCGCGCTGCGGTTGCGCTGCCCAGTTTGCGGCGAATCCTCAATCGCCAGTAGTCCATTCCGCCTAAGACACCATTGCCCCACCTGCCGTTCACTCTTTAAGCGCGAGGAAGGATTTTTCGTTGGCGCAATACTAGCAAACGTTTTGACAACCGAGTTCGTCATTTTGGTCGTCTGTCTCATCTGGTTAATGGTGATTGGCGCCAATTATGAGTCAGTTCTGGCGGGCCTCTTCGTCGTGGGGTTGGTATTTCCAGTAGCCTTCTATCATCACAGTTGGAGTTTCTGGCTCGGCTTCGACCACTTGATCGAAGGACTCCCCACCTATGACAAGACTACTTCAAACAAAGGAATACAGAACCGGGAGCAGTAGCGACCGGGTCTGGTCCCATTTCAGACGAGCTTATTGTCCCCTGGACCCGGTCGCTACTGCTCCCGGCTCTGTATTTGTGCGCCGGCGTAAACTCTTGCTTTTCCCTATTAGCTAAAATCGAGATCGGCCAGCAGGGGAAAATGATCGGAGGCCTTGGCAGCGATGTCGGGTTTATTGATTACTTTGCAGTTGATCAAGTGATTGGCAAACCCGCATGGAACGAACACGTAATCCAGTCGCAAGTGTGGATCCCAGACGCGGATGTGTGCGTGGCTGAACGCTAAGTAAAAGGTAGATTGGTCCTCCCCAGCGCGTTCGTTGGAATTTGTTATGATCGTGAATATTCGTCTAGCAACCATTGCTGATATTCCCGCGCTGCGGGAGTTGATACGCGAATCTGTTAGCGAGCTGAGCGCGAACTATTATTCTTCTGTGCAAATCGAGCGCGCCTTGTCACACGTCTTTGGAGTTGACACCCAACTCATACTTGACCAAACATACTTTGTCGCTGAAGTTGAAAACCAAATTGCCGGCAGCGGCGGCTGGAGCAAACGAAAGACATTGTTCGGCGGCGACCAAAGGAAGTCGAGTCGTATCGACCGGTTGCTTGATCCCGGGACAGAAGCCGCGCGCATTCGCGCTTTCTATGTTCACCCGCGCTGGTCGCGGAGAGGTGTTGGCAGCAAGTTATTGAAATCATGTGAGGACGCGGCAAGGCTGGCCGGCTTTAACCGCGTCGAGTTGGTGGCGACGCTCCCCGGGGAGCCGTTATATTTAGCTAAAGGTTATGAGAAGGCAGAAGCCGTCGAGATAGAAACGCCGGACGCCGAATCGTTGTCGGCATTTCGGATGACTAAGAGCTTAAGCCACGGATGAACACGGATCAGAAAGACATCAAACAAAACGCCAAGAAGGAAAAATGCAATGCAAGACTTTCTCGACGACTTTCGCCAAACAATAGAAGTTGCCGCAAGACAACTCGAGCAAATTTCCCCGAAGCAGAGCCAGGTTCCTCGGGCTGAAGGAAAGTGGTCGCCGAAGGAGATCGTCGGCCATCTGATTGACTCGGCCTCAAACAACCACCAGCGTTTTGTGCGTGCGCAGTTTACTGACGATCTTGTTTTCGCGGGGTACGAACAGGAGGGCTGGGTGCGCGCTCAGAATTACCAGGGCGAAGACTGGGCCGAGCTTGTGCAACTCTGGAAATTGTACAATCAGCACATATTGCATTTGATGTCGCTTGTGCCCGAAGAGACGCGCATGAAGTTGCGCTACAAACACAACCTGCACCAAATCGCTTCGGAAAATCTTAGTGAGAATGAACCGGTCACGTTGGACTGGTTCATGCGCGACTACGTTGACCATATGAAGAAGCACCTGAAACAGATACTGGATTAAGCGGCCAATGTCCGGCCAACCGGCTAACCATTCGAGGAGAAAAATCAATTGGACTACACCTACGAACAGCTAAAGCACAAGACAGTCGGCGAGCTTCGCGAGATTGCCAAAGGCAACGAGCACGAAGCCTTGCAAGGCTACACACAATTGAACAAAGAGCACCTGCTGGTGGCCCTTTCAAATGCCCTTGGCATCAAGCACGAACACCATGACGTGGTGGGCGTGGATAAAGCCTCGATCAAGGCGCGCATTCGTGACATGAAGAAGAAGCGAGACGAAGCCTTGTCCGCGCACGACTCCGCTCAACTGAAGGTCGTGCGTCGCACCATCCACCGCCTGAAGAGGCAGATACACAAAGCGACTGTCTAAGGCAGTGTGTAGTCGTAAAGTGGTTCTGACTTGAGTGTCTTCTCTGCGCGTAAGCCAAGCCATCCGTGGTTAGAGGAGGGCTAGTTACAGAACCGGGAGCGGTAGCGACCGGGTCCCTGTTCAACTTGCAATCTACAATTTCGCCGGGAGAAAAAGCTGTAGAACACGGTTGAGTGCCTGGATCCGATCGCTGCCGCTCCCGGTTCTGTAACCAGTCACCAACGCTGCGTAATTGCGTCAACTCGATCAACCTGCACAATACCGTTGATTTAAATGATTGACTTTCTTCCCCAACTGCAATAGAAACTCCGGCAGAACTTTCGCCTTCCTAAAGTCAGAACCTGGAGCCGTAGCGACCGAGTCCTACAGTAAGCTGGGCCCGCGAAGTTGCGCGAAACCCGGTCGCTACTGCTTCCGGTTCTGATTAACAAATCTAAGAAGTGAGGTAGCTATGAAAAAGGCTATCAGCATGAGTGTCAACGGTGTCAGCCACCAACACGAGGTGGAGCCGCGCCTGTTGCTCGTTCACTACCTGCGAGATGTGCTTGGTCTCACGGGGACGCATATTGGCTGCGAGACTTCACTGTGTGGTGCTTGCACTATTCTGATCGACGGCCAAGCTGTTAAGTCGTGCACCACGCTTGCCGTGCAGGCTGACGGCGCGGAGATCACGACTATCGAAGGCCTGGTGAAGAATGGCGAGTTGCACCCGATGCAGGAAGGATTCTGGGAACGCCACGGACTGCAATGCGGCTACTGCACGCCCGGCATGATCATGGCGGCGACCCAAATCATTGACCGCAACGCCAACCCTTCGCGAGAAGAGATACGCCACGGGCTTGAAGGCAATCTCTGCCGCTGCACGGGCTATCAACACATTGTCGAAGCGGTTGAATACGCGGCTAAAAAGTCTGGAGTCTGAAGTCTGAAGTCTGGAGTCTGAAGTCCATCATGCCCACCTTCAAGAGACTCGAAGATATACAGGCTTGGCAGAAAGCGCGTCAGGTTACGAGAATGATCTACGGGTTAACAACTAACGGAATGTTTGCGAAGGATTTCGGCCTTCGAAGTCAGATTCGAAGGGCTAGCGTTTCGATTATGGCGAATATAGCGGAGGGCTTTGGCAGACGATCAGACAAGGAATTCGCGAACTTCCTCAATATGGCTCACGGGTCGGTAGCAGAAACTCAGTCCCATTTGTACGTAGCGCTCGACTTGGCCTATATAGAACAAGACTCCTTTACAAAGTTAAATGAATTGCTTGACGAGGTTTCCCGGATGACCCTTGCCTTAGCTCAACATCTCCGAGGTTCTCAATTATGAAAGAAAATTCCGGACTTCAGACTCCAGACCCCAGACTCCAGACTCGAGCGAAGTACGTTGGACAGCGAATCAAGCGAACGGAAGATCCGCGGCTTATCAAGGGCCTGGCACACTACGTCGATGACATTCGGCTTCCGGATACGCTTCACGTCGCATTCGTCCGCTCTGTTTATGCTCACGCTCGCATCACCAGCATCGATACGAGCGAGGCGCTTAAGTCGCCGGGCGTAGTTGCCGTTTATACCGGCAAGGACATCGCCGACAAGATCGGGCCAGTGCCATGCGCGAGCGCGCTGCCTGGCTTGAAGGTACCTGACTATCGCGTGCTGGCCCAGGACAAAGTTTATTTCGTGGGCCAACCGATTGCGGCCGTCGTCGCGCGAGATGCCTACGCTGCACGCGACGCGCTGGATCTTGTTATGGTCGACTACGAGGACTTGCCGGCCGTCGTTGACGTTGAAAAGGCTGCGAAAGGCGGCACCGTCATTCATGAGAGCTTTGGCGACAACATCGCCTACAAGCTAACTGCCGGCGAGGGCGACATCGATGCGGCCCTTGCCGGCTCCGACCACGTGCTCAAGCAACGCATTGTCCATCAGCGGCTCGCGCCGATCGCCATGGAGGGGCGCGGAGTGTTGGCGCGGTATTTCCCCGGCGAAGAAGAGTTGACTGTTTGGTCCTCAACGCAGATTCCACACCTGCTCCGCACTCAGCTTGCACTGATGATTGGAATTCCCGAAAACAAGCTGCGCGTGATCACGCCGGAAGTCGGCGGCGGATTTGGATCAAAGTTGAACGTCTACGCCGAAGAAGCTTTGCTTGGTTGGATCTCAATCCAATTAGCTAAACCAGTGAAGTGGATAGAAGGGCGTCGCGAGAATATCCAGGCAACGATTCACGGCCGTGGCCAGGTGGGATACGTCGAGATTGGCTGCAAGACGGATGGAACGATAACTGGGCTTCGCTACAACGTGTTCGCGGATCTCGGAGCGTACCTTCAGTTACTTACTCCCGCCATTCCAACCCTGACCGGCTTGATGCTTTCCGGTTCTTACAGGATTCCGGCTATTCAAATCAACGTTACAGCCTGCTTCACAAACAAGATGGCAACGGACGCCTATCGCGGCGCTGGGCGACCAGAAGCGACGTATGTGGTCGAACGCGCGATGGATCTGGTTGCAGCGGAGCTGGGAATCGATCCCGCGGAAGTTAGACGCAAGAACTTCCCTGGCGCCGACGAGTTTCCCTTTCACACGGCAACCGGTCTCGACTATGACAGCGGCAACTACGAGGCGGCCCTGGATAAAGCCCAGGCCATTATTGACTACGCCGGCTTGCGCGAAGAACAGAAGAAAGCGCGCGTCGAAGGACGCCTTCTGGGCATTGGGATTTCTACTTACGTGGAAATCTGTGCGCTTGGCCCGTCGCAGGCTATGCCCGCCGGCGGTTGGGAGAGTGCGACCGTGCGAATTGAACCGACCGGCAAAGTCACCGTGCTGACCGGCGCGTCGCCGCATGGTCAGGGACAGGAAACTTCCTTTGCGCAAATTGCGGCCGACGAACTCGGCGTCGATCTCCACGACGTGACTGTGATTCACGGCGACACCGGCATTGTCCAGTACGGCATCGGCACGTTTGGCAGCCGTGCGACCGCGGTTGGCGGCACCGCAGTGCTCATCGCCATTCAAAAACTGAAAGAGAAGGCTAACAAGATCGCCGCCCACCTGCTGAAGGCTGATGCGTCGAGCGTTGTTTTTGCAGGCGGCTGTTATTCGTGTGTGCCTGCACCGGCAACAACCGAAGCATCCGAGCCTGCCGTACCGGTTGGGGAAGCGCCGGCCGGAGCCCTTCCTGAGCAGCCTGACACCGAAGGCAAGTCGAGCTTAACGATTCAGGAGATCGCGCTCGCGGCGCACATTGCCAAAGATCTGCCGCCGGACACTGAACCCGGACTTTCCGCCACTTACTTTTTCGAGCCGAAGAATTTTACCTTTCCCTTTGGCACTCACATCTGCGTGGTTGAAATCGACCGTGAAACCGGAGACATCAAGTTTCTCCGCTACGTGGCCGTCGATGATTGCGGCAAGGTAATCAACCCGATGCTCGTGGACGGTCAGGTTCAGGGGGGAATCGTTCAGTCTATTGGGCAGGCGCTGTATGAAGAAATTGTTTACGACGAGCAGGGCCAGTTAGTCACTGGAAGTTTGATGGACTACGCGATCCCGAGAGCGACCCATATTCCCTGGCTGGAGCTGGAGCGCACGGAGACGCCTTCTCCGGTGAATCCGCTGGGAGTCAAGGGCGTCGGTGAAGCCGGCACCATTGGCGCAACACCGGCCATCGTCGGCGCCATCGTGGATGCGCTGTCGCCTTTCGGGGTGAAGCATCTCGATATGCCAGTCAAGCCGGAAAATATCTGGAGAATTATTAATGCATAGCTGGGACCGCGGGCGTCTCGCCCGCAATGAGCGCGCCAGCGCGAACAATGTGTTTTTGCAGTTCCGAGTCGTTGTCATGAGGGCTAGCTTGCTCACCATGCGGACGAGACGTCCGCGGTCCCAGAAGAGGAGATCGTGCGATGATACCTGCGCAGTTTAACTATGAAGCTCCAACCACCATTGACGAAGCTCTGGCGCTGCTCGCCGCGAATCCTGATGAAGCGAAAATACTCGCCGGTGGTCACAGCTTGATACCGGCGATGAAGTTGCGGCTGGCGCAACCGGCGTTGCTTGTCGACATTGGTCGTATCAAAGACCTTTCTTTCATACGCGAAGCAGGCGATCAGATTCACATCGGGGCCATGACAACGCACTATCAACTGGAATCATCGACGCTGCTCAAGAAGATTTGTCCACTGTTGCCTGAGTGTGCTTCCCACATTGGCGATGTGCAGGTGAGGAACAAAGGAACGATAGGCGGCAGCGTTGCGCATTCCGACCCGGCGGGCGATTGGCCCGCGGCAATGATTGCACTGCGCGCTGAGATGCTTGCGGTCGGCAAGGATGGCGAACGAACGATCAAGGCTGACGACTTCTTCGTTGATCTTCTAACTACCGCCTTAGGCACGGGCGAAATACTGCGCGAGATCTGCATTCCAAAACCGTCCGGGCGTTTCGGCCATGCTTACCAGAAAGTGCGACATCCGGCTTCTGGTTTCGCGGTTGTGGGCGTAGCCGTTGCGCTGCAAATTGGGGCGAGTGGCTCTTGTGACTCCGCCGCTGTTGGCATTACCGGCGTAGCCTCGAAGGCTTATCGTGCAGGGGCAGTCGAACAAGCGCTTCAGGGCCAACAACTCAGCGACCAGGAGATCGCCGCGGCAGCCGCGCACGCGACTGACGGAGTTGACGCCAACTCTGATCTCTACGCGTCGGAGGAGTATCGGCGTCACCTGGCACAGGTTTACACGCGGCGAGCAATTCAAAAGGCGGTGACAGGTGTCGGGTGACGGGTGCTGGGTAAAACGATCGTGGTAAATAGTTTTCGTGACTTGAGAGTGTGGCAAGCGGCGATGGACTTGGTGGCAGAAGTCTATCGCCTCACTCAACCGTTTCCAAAGCACGAAACCTACGGATTAGCGAGCCAGATTCAACGAGCCGCCGTTTCCATCCCATCAAATATCGCCGAGGGCCATGCCAGAGAGCACATCAAGGAATATCTACACCATCTATCAATGGCTCAAGGTTCCCTAGCCGAGCTGGAAACGCAGTTGGAAATCGCTGCAAGGCTAAACTACATCTCGTTAGATCAACTAAGTCATAATCTGACTTCCGTTGCCTCGCTCGGCAGGCAACTCTACGCACTTCGCAATTCGCTAACTAGAATAAAACCGGCACCAGGCACCCGACACCCGGCCCCTGCTTTATGAAGCTCGAAGGCACACATTCCCTCAACGCGCCGCGCAATCGCGTTTATCAATCCCTGATCGACCCGGAAGTTTTACAGCGTTGCATTCCTGGTTGCGAACGCCTTGAGGAGACTGCCGAGAGTATCTACTCAGCGACTATTCGCACGGGAGTTGGAGCAGTCAAGGGTGTCTTCGCGGGAACGGTGAGGCTGGAAGATATGCGGCCGCCGGAGCATTACCGAATTGTCGTCGAGGGCAAGGGCGCGCCGGGGTTTTTGAAAGGTTCGGGCAATCTGGACCTCGAAGAGCAAGGTGAAGGCACGCTGATAAAGTACACCGGAGATCTTCAGTTGGGCGGGACGATTGCGAGTGTCGGACAGCGAATGATTCAAGGCACCGCAAAAATGATGGCGTCGCAGTTTTTCACTGCGCTGGAAGCGGAAGCAAAGACTCTTGCCGGTGAGCCGCCACCAGAGCACGGCTTTTTTCGAACAGCCCTGAGGTGGTTCTCAGGGTGGCTACGGAGCATTTTTCGGGGCTGAAGCGTAAAGCAAACCACAAAGTCACCAAGTCACAAAGGAATTACCTGAAAGCGCTAAGCGGCTTCAAAGCTTTCTTAGTGACTTGGTGCCTTTGTGGTTTTTCGTTTACTTGTTGGCTTCGCGTCGCCCACGCGCGATGAAGTCTTCGATCTCGGATATCCTTCGCGGCAGCGCTTCAGTCATCCACTTTACACCGTCGGGCGTTATCAACAGGTCGTCTTCTATACGCACGCCAATGCTTTTGTATTTCTCAAAAGCGGGCTTGACGGCGGCGATGAATTTTTCGTTCTCGGGCGTCTTCGGCAAATTATCAAGCGCGTCTGGCCTGATATAGATGCCGGGTTCGTTTGTGAAGACCATCCC
>JBGPYG010000336.1:0-4691 GCA_041493085.1 Pyrinomonadaceae bacterium
ACCATTATCCAAGACCTCTTTGAGGGACCCGCTTGTATTCTCGTATTCAGCTTTATAGCTCTCTTGGCGCTGGTCTTCGGCAGCTTCAAATTGGCTCTTGAAATTCGTAGTCAGCGAAGACATTTCCTGCTTAGCCGCGTCAACCATATTCTTGAGCTCGTCTCTACTAGTCTTTACTTCCTGCGCGTACTCTGAGCGTCTTGTGTTTTCCGCTTCTGAGAATTGCTGCTGAAACTGCGAAATCGCAGTATCCAACCTTGCCTTTTGAGACTTTATTTCATCAGTGAACTCCTTGAATCCGCCCTTAACGGAGTCGAATTCTTGTTTGATCTTTTCGTAATCCGTCTCCAGGTTTCGGGCATGTTGCCCTAAGGATCTTCGGAGTGATGTGACGGCTTCACGCACCCCCTCAATGTCCTGCGGAATCCTAGGCACCGGTATCGCAGCAAGTTGATCAAGAATGCCATCAACTGCGTTATTAGCGTTCGTCAAATGCGCGATGTTCTGGTTGGCGTTGTAGCTATTAATCTGTTCGATCTGTTGCTTCATGAGGCTGTCAAGCCCGCTTAACTTCTCTTGAGAAACAAGGTTGGCGTCAACGGCATCTAGCGTGGCCAACACAAGTCGTTGAACTTGACGCAAGCGATCAACTGATTCGATGGCACTCACATCGGTCTGTTCACTAGACTCGACCTCAGCCAGTAGGCTATCAAGAGTTTGCAACGTTGTATGTATTGGATGAGCGGTGAATTTCTCGGTCCATTGGGACATTGTTAATACTCCTTCGAGTGGAAAGGGCAAATCGCCATGACTCGTTAAGCTATGATGCGTACCGCCCAAGAATCAGAGCGAGCGATAATATCGCGAATCCGCTTCGCCATTAGCGTGCGTCGTTCTTCAAGAAAGTCATCGTAATGCTCAAGCTCACGCGTTTCCATCCCCTCGGGATGCAGTTCATTTTGAAGTTCTCTTCGAGTTGTTCGTGATCGCAGATGGTGCCGTACCTTAGTTTCCAGCCTGAGCATTGCTGTGCCAGTTCAGTGAAGTAACGCTTTGCCGAACGGTTTCCGATGGCGATATTGACTTCGCTTCTAACGAGCCGTGCCGGTTTGTGCGAAGGCCGTGGTTTGAAGCGCACTGAAGTGCGGCGGCCGTCTGCGGAAGGCATATTCTGCCCTACTTCATGCAAGAATTCTAGCTAGGAAACCCGAGGGGGAACTGGGGAAAAGGGGAATGGGTAAAGGGGAACGGGTAAAGGGGAAGAAGGGATGAGTACTGGGCAGTGGGCAGTAGACAACCAAAATCAGTGATGAGTGATGAGTGATGAGTGATGAGTAATGAGTCAGCAGTCAGTAATCAGCAATCAGTAGTCAGCGCGACAACGATGTCCAAGGTCCAAAGTCCAATGTCCAATGTCCAGGAAAGCAATCAGCAATCAGCAATCCAGAGGTCGGAAGTCAGAAATCAGAAGTCAGCGGAGGCATTCGAGGTCTGGGTTCATGTTGTGAGAATCGGTCTTGGGTCTTGGGACTTAGGTCTTTGTACTCTTTTCAACCCGCAGAAGTTCTCCCGGCTGGATTGTACTGAGTGAAGCCAGAACATCAGGAACCAAAGGCCTTAAATCAGCATAAGTAATGCCATGAGCCATTAGTATCAAAACTGCGATCTGGAGCGAACTGATATTTTGCTGAAAGGGAAGATTGCGATCGACTGTTATGAGTACATCAAAGTTCCCAGAGGCAGCACCCAACAGCTCTCCATTTTCCAGTCCGCCGAATCCAGCTTCTACGACCGTGGACACCTCGTGGCCGACCAGGTCATGCTTGAGGTCATGTACGACACATTCGTCAAGCAGCAATTTCATGATTGGCGAGAAGGGATTCTTTGGATAACTCAAGAACTCCCAGCGCCTGCTCACGCGTCACGCTGGGGAATTGTCGCAGGAATTCGGGTAGCGTTTCGCCACTCTCGAGATACTCAAACAGATGGTTGATGGGTACGCGTGTTCCAGTGAATACCGGCACGCCACTCATTTTTTTGGGGTTTACTTCAATCAGTTCTTTAATAGACGACGACATGTCTCGGCCTCCTTTGGGCCGCCTATCGGCGATCCTCAATGACGGTTTCAGACAATGGTTTCCCTTTGATTTTGATTGGTTCGCGGCGATAAGGCGTGGGGTCGGTTATCGGAGGCTTGATTTCGCTCACCAAGCCGGCTTCATACAAGTCGCGTTGTACGCGCTGATCGAGATCGATGGCTGCTTGACGGCTGTCATCGACAAGCAATTCGTTTTCATCAGGCCGAGCCGGCAGCGTCTCAAGGCGTCGCTTAAGTTCAGCCTGCTCTTCCGGCGGCAGGTCTTTTACGGCGTCTAGTATTTCTTCTGCGGTCGACATCCTGCTAAATCCTTCTGAACGCTTTCAACTGTCCTCTATTCTAGCTGCGCGGCCCGGCTCTGGGAAAGCTCCATCCAAGCTTTGAGGGTTGGCTTCACGCCCTGAGGAGCCTGGACCCGACGCAAATAGGAGTTCTTGATGTGCTTCTCCACGCTCTGAGACGGACGGGATTCCAGTGCAGATCGTAGTTGGGTGAACGTGTCGCTGTTATCGACGACATTTCACCCCGCACTAGCATTGTCCACCCGTCTTTAGGATCGCGCGCCGAACTCTCATACGTGAACCCTAAGCTTGGCTAATTGCACTGCGCTCGACGATTATCCGGGTGCGCCAGTAAAGTTCGGTACTGTAGCGAGAACTGTAGCGACTACCTGCACATCGATTCGTTGTTAGCCATTCGCCTTTTCTCAGGACTGGCCTTGCCGTTGTCTAATGCCTTCGCAAGGCAGATAATTGGCTGTGCTCCCCTCGGGTTAACCAATACAGTCTCTTAAATTCGGGAAGGAAGAGCGATGACTACTTTTTCTCCGCTGACCCGGGCAGCCTCGCCCGGGGCTTTGTTGTTCGTTTTCATTCTCATTTTCTCGCTTAACGCTCCGGCGCAAACTTCTCGGGCAAAGGATCACGCCAAACCAACAGCCACAACCAAACCAAAAGCCGTAACCAAACCGAGCCTGGAAAAGAAATTCATCGTCAATATTCTTGATGACCAACGCGCGATCTGGACTTCTCCTTTTCGTTTGCGCGGGAGTGACGCGAAATGGTTGGCTCCGCTCGGCCTGTCTACTGTTGCCTTGATTGCCACTGACCGGCGCACATCCGGCGAGCTGGTCGAGCACGGAGATAACTTGAATCGCCTGCGGATAAGCAAGGACATCAGCCGGCTTGGTTCGATGTACTCCACTGCCGGAGCGGCCGGCGTTCTCTATTTAACTGGTCGAGCAACGCACAACGATCGCTTGCGAGAAACTGGTTTGCTCGGGGCCGAGGCGCTCATCGATAGCAGCATCGTAGTAAACGCGTTGAAGACAGCATCGCAGCGCCAGCGGCCAGCGACAGATCACTCCAGCGGAGAATTTTTTGATGGTGGTAGCTCGTTCCCGTCGGGTCACGCGATTAGCGCCTGGTCGCTCGCGACGGTGATCGCTCAGGAGTATGGCCATCACCGACCTCTGGTGCAGGTTGGCGCGTACGGCCTCGCTACCGCGGTTAGTTTGTCACGTTACACCGGGCGAAACCATTTCCTGTCCGACGTGCTGGTTGGGAGTGCGATGGGCTATGGTATCGGCCGCTACGTCTACCACAAGCATCACGACGCTGCGCTCGACGCGCGGAATGAAAAACAGAATGACTACTCGGCACGATCCAGACTGTTTCCGCGGATCGTTCCACTCTATTACCCGCGTGCCCACGTCTATGGCGGAATGCTGGCGTGGAACTTTTAGTCGTTTATGAGAATTCTGCTGGTAGAAGATGATCGACGGATAGCGCGGTTTGTTGCGAAGGGTTTGCGCGAACAGGCGTACGCCGTTGACGTGGTGGGTGATGGAGACGAGGCTAGCTACAAGCTGTCGATAAATGATTACGACGCTGTGATTCTCGACGTGATGATCCCCGGTCGTGACGGGTTTGAGGTCTGCCGGGACTTGCGCTCCGCCGGCATTGCCGTGCCGGTAATCATGCTCACCGCTCGCGACACGGTGCAGGACCGCATCACCGGCCTCGACAGCGGCGCGGATGATTATCTGACCAAGCCCTTTGCCGTAGCCGAACTGCTGGCAAGGTTGCGAGCCTTGCTTCGCCGTGGCCACATTGTTCGTCCCGCTACCATCAGCATCGCCGATCTCGTGCTCGATACGGGAGCGCAGCGGGCCACGCGGAGCGGGCGCGCACTCGCGCTTACCACCAAAGAGTATGCATTACTGGAATATCTGGCGCGCGAAGCGGGACGAGTAGTTAGCCGCGCTGAAATCGCGGAACACGTCTGGGACGAGAACTTCGATCCGCTCACTAATCTTATTGACGTGCATATCAATCGGTTGCGGCGCAAAGTGGACAACGGCTTTTCAACTAAACTTATTCATACTCGGCGCGGCGCCGGTTACATGTTGGCAGCGCCAGATCAGGCCGCTAACACAGCCGTCTAACGCCGCCGGCACTTAGGTCCGCTTCATGAAAGCGAAAGCAACACTATTCAGTTCGATGCGAGCCCGGCTGACCTTCTGGTACACCGGCGTTCTGGCGCTCGTGCTGCTTATCTTTGCCGTGTCCACTTATTCCTACCTGGCGCGGGC
>JBGPYG010000251.1:0-6178 GCA_041493085.1 Pyrinomonadaceae bacterium
TATGAATACGGCCCAGGGTTTTTTCGACTGGGCCGCCATGGTCATGGCTGCGAGCTGAGTTTTGTCGCCCATCTCCGCAAGAAATATTACGCCAAAAGTCGTTAGAAAAACGCGCCAGTCCATTTCAGTCTCCTTATCAGCCGGAGGTCATCAGATTGTCCTCAGGAAAATCTATGCCTGCGGCAACTTTATGGCTTAGACTAATCTATACTAACTTACATTCTCGCGCTGGCGTTCGGTTGTTTTAGCTCAAGGTGAATGACTCAACACTCTAACGACTTTCTCGGCACTGAACGGTTCCGCATTCGCCGCCGGCTTGGATCTGGCGGAATGGGTGTCGTCTACGAGGCGCTCGACCGGGAGACCGACAAGGTAGTGGCGCTGAAGACGCTGACACGGGCCGAAGCCTCACACATCTCGCGGTTCAAGAATGAGTTTCGCTCGCTGGCCGATGTTTCTCATCCGAATCTGGTGGCGCTTTACGAGTTCATGGCCGACGGCCAGTTCTGGTTCTTTACGATGGAACTGGTTCAGGGAGTGAATTTTCTCGAATACGTTCGTCCGGGTTATCACGCCAAACAGGTCCAGTCTTCCAGGACTCCGACGCTCCGCAAGATTGGCAAAGATTCTGATATAGAGCTTTTGGCAGACTACGAAGCAGAGACCCGGCAGTTGGATTCCGCCATAGGCACCTACTCAGCGGAGGACTCCCCGGAAACTCCTGAGGAAAGTTCGCTTTCGAAATCAGAGTTGGACCTCAATCTTTTGAGCATCGCCATAAGGCAGCTCGCCGAAGGCCTGCACGGCTTGCACGAAACGGGAAAGCTTCATCGCGACATCAAACCCTCGAACGTACTGGTAACGAAAGAGGGTCGCGTAGTCATTCTGGACTTTGGCCTGGTTGCCGAAGTTGAAGGCAAGGAGCTTCACGATAGCGTCACGCTTGCCGGCACGCCTGATTACATGTCTCCCGAGCAAGGGGCACAACTTCCCATTTCCCGCGCCAGCGATTGGTACAGCGTGGGCGTCATGCTTTATCAGGCGCTTACCGGTCGGCTTCCCTTTGCCGGGAAGTTTTTCGAAGTGATGATGAATAAACAAAACTTCGATCCACCGGCGCCGAGTGAGCTTGTAAGAGACACTCCGCCGGAATTAAATGACCTCTGCATCCGTTTGCTTCGCCGCAAGCCGGAAGAGCGACCATCGGGCCGGGAAGTTTTGCGAATACTAGGACACGGCAAGACCGGGCCCTTGCAGCGGCCAATAGTGTCTTCGCCCGCACAGTCCTCAGTGCAAACGTCAAACTTCTTTGGCCGCGAACGGCAGTTGCGCGAACTCGAAGCTGCTTTCGCCGTTACCAGGCGGGGACAGACAGTGACAGTCTATCTCCATGGTAGCTCGGGAATGGGGAAGAGCGCCCTGGCCCAGTATTTTCTGGATAAACTGCGCGAGAATCAGCCGGGGGTCGTCATCCTTGAAGGACGCTGCTACGAACGCGAGTCAGTTCCCTACAAAGCTCTGGATGGCGTGGTCGACAGTCTAACGAAGTATTTGCTCTCCCTTCCGGAAGCTAAGGCTGAAGCACTGATGCCGCGCGAGGTTTTGGCACTCGCTCGCCTCTTTCCAGTGATGCTTCAGGTGGACTCGGTTTTCAATGCGCCGCAGCGCGAGCAGGAGATTCCGGATCCATTCACACTGCGACGGAAAGCATTTGCGGCGCTGCGCGAATTGCTCGGACGCATTTCCGACAGACAGCCGCTCGTACTCTACATCTCTGATTTGCAGTGGTCTGACGCTGACAGCACCACATTGCTTGAAGATTTGCTGCGCCCACCCGACGCCCCGCCGCTGCTCCTGCTCTCGAGCTTTCGCAGTGAAGATCTCGCGGCGAAACCGTTCCTAAATTCACTGCTGGAAAAGGTAGGTGGTGAGAGTTGTCGCGAAGTGCTTGTCGGCGCTCTTTCAAAAACTGAATCCCATGCAATGCTCCGTGACTTGCTGGGCTCCAGCGCCTCGGGACTCGAGCCCTTCGCCGATGCGATTCTCAACGAAGCGCGCGGAAATCCCTTTCTGCTGGAACAACTCGCTCGCTACGCTGCCACCAGCGACCAGACGGCTACCACCGGAATCACTCTGGCGGTGATGCTCGATGCCCGCTTGCGACATCTGCCAAAAGGCGCGCGCCAGTTTATTGATGCTCTGGCGGTTGCGGGACGCCCGATTAATTCGGAAGTGGTTTATCAAGCGGCGGAACTTGCCGGCGATGAGTTGCCCCTGGTCAACTCATTGCGCGCGGCTCAGTTTTTGCGCACGGGCGGACCGGGACACACGCTTGAGCTTTATCACAATCGTATTCGCGAAACGCTTGCCACCCAACTGGATCCGCGAAAAGTCAAACAGATTCACCGGCGCCTAGCCCAGGCACTCGAGGCTCGCGGCATCGACGATCCGGAAGCGCTCTTTGAACACTACCTCGGCGCCGGGGAAAGAGTGCGGGCCGCAACGCATGCTGCGGCAGCCGCCAGGAAAGCGGCCAGTGCTCTTGCTTTTGATCGCGCGGCCGCTTTTTATCGCCGCGCCCTCGAGCTTGCGCCCTCGCGCGGCGCTGAGCAGGTTGATCTTAAGCGCGGACTTGCAGATGCCCTCGCCAATGCGGGCCGCCCGGCTGAAGCTGCGCAAGCATATCTTGATGTAGCCCAGGTTACCTCGGCTCGTCACAGCCTTGATTTCAAACGACGCGCAGCCCAGCAGCTATTGATGGGGGGTCACATCAACGAAGGCTTGGACTTGATTCAATCCGTGCTCGCGGCTGTAGGTTTGACCTATCCCGCGGGCCCAAAGCGCGCCCTGCTTTCACTGCTCCTGAAGCGCCTCCAGATTCGTTTGCGTGGTCTCAATTTCACCGAGCGTGACGAGAGCGAGATTCCCGAATTCGATCTCGTGCGCCTGGATACTTGTTTCGCCGTTGCCGCGGGTCTGGGCGCGGTTGATCTTATTCGCGGCGCCGACTTCCAGAGTCGTCATCTATTGCTGGCCCTGCGAGCCGGGGAGCCCTACCGCGTCGCGCGCGCGATGGCTTTCGAGGCGGCGTGGACCGCTACGCGCGGTGGCGCGGCAAGCGAGCGCGCCGCGCAGATTGCGCGTCGGGCAGAAGAGATATCGCAGCAGGTTGGACACCCACACGCGATCGGACTCTCCATTTGGGCCAGGGGCGTCGGCGCCTATCTTGTCGGCCACTGGAAGGAAGCTGCCGATCTCTGTGAACGAGCGGCGGAGGTTTTGCGCGATCAATGCACTGGTGTGACGTGGGAACTAACAATCGCGAATCGGTATATTCTGAGTGCACTGTTGTTTCGCGGAGAAATCGCCGAAGTCTCCCGGCGCGTTCCGCATCTTCTCTCGGCCGCACTCGAACAGGGAAACCTCTTCGCGGCAACCGACCTGCGCACACGTCTAAACCTCGTCTGGCTGGCAGCCGATGATCCCACGCGCGCTCGCGCGGAAGTTATTGACGCATTGAAGTCGTGGCCGCAAGAGGGTTTCCACCTTCAGCACTACACTTCGATGCAGGCGCTCGGCCAGATCGAAATGTACACGGGAGACGCCGAGGTTGCTTACAGACACATCCAGGGACAGTGGAAAGCCCTGGAACAATCGATGCTGTTTCGCATTCAGATTCTGAGAATCGACGCTATGTATCTTAAGGCTCGCGCCGCTCTCGCCAGCGCGGCCGGCAGTAAGGAGAGGGCGCATCGGCTGCGAATTGCGGAGCGACTCGCGCAACAAATTGCCAAAGAGCGTATCGCGTGGTCATCACCCTTTGTTACTGTTATCCGCGCCGCAATAGCATGGCAACGTGGTGAAACTTCGAAAGCCACCAGGTTGCTCACCGAGGCAGTGAAGGGTTTCGATTTGGCGGACCTCGGTCTTTACGCAGCCACAACCAGGCGGCGGTTGGGCGAAACGCTGGGTGGCGATCGCGGCCGCGAAGTTATTGCCGAAGCCAACGCCTGGATGCTCAATCAAAACCTTCAGAATCCCGCGGCCATAACGCGTACGATGACGCCGGGCTTTGATGCGACTTAGTTGGTGGGGACACTCTCAAAACGCTTAGCAAGGTCGATCGTTTCGCGCTGGGGTCGTATCCCAAACCAGTCGTGCGCCCCTCTCGTCATTGCAATAGCCGCCCGAATAAACAGTCTGGCAAAAAAACCTAGCTTGGTTTTGCGGACGTTATCGGCGGCGACGCCCTCGGGATAAAACGAAACGAACGCCAAACATGCCACCGCATAAGCCACCTTGCCACCCAGAGGCATTGTGCCTATGGCGCCATTGCGCGTGCGCTTGAGGATAGCTTTCAAGCTATAAAAGCTGCGCCAACTCTCATGCACTTCCTTCTTCAGGTCGGCAACCGCGATCGTAGGATGTTTGATAGCGACATCGGTGTGGTCATAGTCGAGCCAAAACTTATCCCGAACCATTTGCACCGCGTGTTTCGGCACGTAGTCAGCCTGATCGCGGTTTTTCCAATCGCGTATCATCTCGTGGTAATCCTTGGTTCCTGGATATACGCTAAAGATTGGAAACTGGGCGAAGGCTGTGCCCGAAGCCTTTGCGAATTCCCGCATGGTCCGCAGGGTAGAAACCGTGTCAGTCTCGAGTCCGTTAATAATCGAGGCAAGAACCAGGATACCGTGCTTCTGGATCTTTTGAATCGCCTCAACCATGTGTTGCCCCACCGGGTTCCAGGTTTTGTTCGCCGTTTTCAAGCCTTCTTCGGTGAACGATTCCACTCCGATTAATGCTGCGCGGAGTCGCATCTTGTCGTACATGGCGTCCAGATACTCGTCATCGCCGATAACTTCCGCCGTCATTTGAGTAAACGCGTACAGCGACTTGGGAACTCGCCGATCGTACTCTTCAAATAGTTTCATTCGATCTTCGCGCACGCGCTCTAGGTTGGCCTTCGTCGCCGGGTTTGTTTCTCTCGCGATACGGCCCAGCGTAGCGGGCGTGAAGTTGTCGTCGGCGAAAAAGATGTAACGAAAACCCATCGCATGAAGCTCGTTTGCCTCCTCGATAATATGATCATTCAGGTGCATGCGTGGAGTTCGGCCATCAGTCACCCAAACAGAGCAAAAGCTGCAATTCTCCGGGCAGCCCGCTACGGTCTGAACGCAGCCCATCAAGTACTTGCTTGGATCCAGAAGATCCCAACGAGCTTTCGTCATCTGTTCGCCCGGCACTCTTCCCCCGTCATAGACGCGTTGCAGCCTGCCTAACAGAGCGTCCTCTACGATTTTGCTCCAGATGAGATCACCGCCGCCTTTAACAACGGCGTCAGCTCCCATTTCCAACGGCTCTTCCGGAAATATGGTCGGGTGAATGCCGCCGACGATAACAGTTGCTCCGCGTTTCTTTGCCTCACGGACTACGCGATAACCCGGCCGGCAATTTCCGGTGTGGATTCCGACACCAACGATGTCACCTGGCGCTACGTCCTCAGGATTAAACTGCGTAACCGGTTCATCGATAACGACTGGGTCACCCACCAACTCTGTCGGCGTTGCGCCCGCGATCACATAGAGCCACCGCGGGGTAATCACGCTGTAGCCGACCGTCGCGTTTGCCGGGTTTACTAATATAACCTTGGTCATAAGGCATTCTCCTTTTCAGTTATGCGCGTATCGATTCGTCCGGTGCCGAACGTAGCCAATATCAGTGCAGAGCCAGTGAATACCTGACTGGATTAGCGAGGATAGGATATGCCTCAGAAAACTCGCCCAGCGTAATCTCACCCAGCGGCACTGTCAATGGTAAGGGGCTTGCAGTTGGAATTTTCGCGGCTGGCCATTAAGAAACCTCCTGCCGGAAAAATCCTGCGGCGGGCACGGGTAAACGAGTAATAGCGCAACCCAGCGACTTGCTGCGCGCGCGTACTTCAGTAAACAGTTGATTCTTCTCTTGCCTCCTTGGATGACCTTTGCGTTCTTTGCGGTTTCATTCCGATCGGCTTTGCGAGGTCAGGTCTTTGAGCGCGTCGGAGAGTCTGGTGCAGATGTTTGCCGCGGCAACTGAATATTGCCGGAAGTCGAAGGTTGTCACAAGCGCCACGCCCAGGCTGGCAGACGTGAGAAAGATTTCATCTGCCTCCGTGAGATCGGCCAATTCGTACACA
>JBGPYG010000089.1:0-10891 GCA_041493085.1 Pyrinomonadaceae bacterium
CCAAAGCAGAGTGCCTGGAATACATCAAAGAGGTTTGGACAGACATGCGCCCGCTGAGTCTGCGCAAGAAGATGGAAGAGATGGCAAGGCAGGGATCAGGCGGTGGGGACGAATAGGAATGCCAGGACAATTTGAAGTGATGATCGAACGCAACTTCTCGAGCGCGCATCAACTGCGCGGCTATAAGGGAAAGTGTGAAAACCTGCACGGCCACAACTATCGCATCGAGATCTATGCGCGTGGCAGGGAACTGGACAACATTGGCTTGTTGGTGGATTTTGTTGAGTTGAAGGCAGCGGCTGATGACGTGGTGCAATACCTCGATCACAGAAACATCAACGAGCTCGATCCTTTCGTTGAATTACAGCCTTCCGCGGAAAACCTCGCGAAGTACATTTTGGAACGCGTGGCTTCGAAGGTGGGAGACGAACGCGTGCAGATTTATAAAGTCAGATGTTTTGAAACGCCGACGAGCGTCGCGACTTACGAAGTGCTCTAGCTGGCTTCGGCTCTGCCGCCTGATGTGCGGTAAGGCTTTGCCTTACCGACATCCACGCTTCAAAAACTTTCCCGTTTACTTCGAGGCGCAGCCTCGAAGTAAACGGGAATTAAGTTTTTAGTCGAATCTAACGGAAGGGCCGAGCCCTTCCGCACATCGGGCGGCGAAGCCGCGAAAACCGTGCTTGGCATTTGTCGCTTGCAAGTTTCCTAGATCACGCTTCGTCAGCGACCACCGGTATAGTTTGTGAGAATACCGGGATAGGTTCTTCCGCGCGATCTTCTTCCGCGCGTTTCACCTTCTGGACAGTTTTCCTCATGTAAGGCTTCTCGCAGAACCTGTAGAACACCCAGGCAAACGTCACCGTGGCGGGCACAACGATCAGCAGCGAATTCAGAATTGGCGGGAACCCTTTGATGATGAACGACCACGACTGCATGATCACCAACTCGTGCGTCAGGTAAAGCGAATAGGAAAACACGCCGACAAACGCGGCCGCAGCAACCAGCCGAATAGCCACCCGAGTAACGACACCGGGTTTTCCCAATTTCGCCAGCCACGACTGCTCAGCCTTGACAACACGATTCACGAGAATGAAGAAGCCGAGTCCCCACGCCGGGTGCATCAACAGCCAGGCCAGATTGTGAGGCAGCGTATCCTTTTGCGTAACCGGCAGGATCATGGATGTTGCCGACGCCAAAACAATCGCTGCGCCGCCTAGCCACAGGTTTCGACACCACTTTGGCAGTTGAACTAAACCGAATGCTGCTTCTACGGCAATGGCGCCGAGCGCCCATGTGAACCAGTGGGAAGCTGCTGCCTCGGGAACCGGAATTCCTGTTCCGACGGTTACCCATGCAGCGTGGCTAAAATAGAACCACGCTATCCGCGCTAAAGCGCAAATAGTGAGGGTCGGTCCCCAACCCCAACGCGTCCGCAGGAAGAGCAGCAGGAAATAGGCGAGGTAGAGTTGCTCTTCAATTGCGAGCGTCCAAAAAACTCCGTTGATGCTGTAGCAAGTGTTCGGGTCGAGATTGTGAAGCATCAGGAGATGCATCACGACATCGTAGACAAAGAAGTGCGTGACGTTGATGCCCGTCGATAGCGCCGCCATTAGCATAAACAACGCGAAGGCGATTATGTAAGGTGGATAGAGCCGGCGAAAGCGACGTTTCCAAAAGGACCCAAAACGAATGGACTGCGGCTGTTGCTGCGACCGCGATTTGGCCCACTGCAGGTGAATACAGAATCCGGAAATAACGAAGAAGAGAAAGACGCCGATGTAGCCAAATGAGCTAACGAATTGCAGAAGCTTCACGGGCCAACGGAAAAAATTGGGCGGCACGGCATTGCTGCCTTGCATCACCGCGTGATAAAGCACCACTCCCAGCGCCGCGATGCCGCGCAGCGCATCAATGCTCTTTAGGCGGCCTTCGATTAGCGGTTGGCTCTTGATAGCTTTCATCAAGGGGAATTGAAGAGCGTTGCAGTTTAGGCAGAGCCTAGCGCCGCGACGTCAATGTTGTACTTCCTTATCTTGCTGTAAAGTCGCGGGCGATAGATGCCGAGCAGGTTTGCCGCAGCCTGCTTGTTGCCGCCGGTGCGCTGCAGCGTCTTCTCGATTACCAGACGTTCAATATCCTCCAGCGTCATATTGAGCGGCACATCCCAGCCCGTTCCGGCCGGTGCCCCTTCAGGAACCGAGCCGTTGTCGAACGGCAGATCGACAGGCTCAACGCGACTTCCTTTGGCCAACAATACCGCGCGCTCGATAACGTTTTGCAACTCTCGTACGTTTCCCGGCCACGAGTGTCCGAAGAGCCGTTGATAAGCAGCCTGCGAAACCCCGGCGATTTGCCGCTCGTATTTTTGCGCATACATGTGCAGGAAATGCTCGGTGAGAAGCTGGATATCTTCGCTTCGGTCCCGCAAGGGTGGAACGTGAATGGTAATCGTCGAAATGCGATAGAACAGATCGTCACGCAACAAGCCATCGCGAATTGCGTCAGCGGGCGGGCGATTGGTTGACGAGATAAGACGGAAGTCAACGGCGTAGGTTCTTTCAGAACCAATTTTGCGATAGCTTCGCTCCTGTAGAACTCGTAAGAGTTTCGGTTGAAGTTCGACGGGCATCTCCGCGATTTCATCGAGCATTAGCGAGCCGCCCGCGGCGTGCTGCACCAATCCTTCTTTGTCAGCGTGCGCGCCGGTAAACGCGCCTTTGGTGTGGCCGAACAGCTCTGATTCAACCAACTCCTTTGGCAGGGCAGCGCAGTTAACTTTGATGAAGGGTTTTCGCGCACGCAATGATTTGTAATGAATTGCGTTGGCGATTAGTTCCTTACCCGTTCCCGACTCGCCCACGATCAAAACGTTAGCATCCGACTTGGCTACCGCGTCGATCGTTTCATAGACAGTCTGCATCGGTTTGGATGAACCGATCATGTTGTAATACTCCGAGCGAGTAGACATTTGCCGGCGCAAGTTAGCGTTTTCATCAACTAACTCACGATGCTTTAAAGCGTTCTGAACTCTTAACGCGAGTTCTTCGAAGTTTAAAGGTTTATCGACAAAATCAAACGCGCCCGCTTTTGTTGCTTCGACGGCTTTCGGGGTCGTACCGTGGGCGGTGACCATTATCACTTCGGTATTTGGCCGGGCGTCCTTGATGTGACGCATAACTTCCAATCCATCCATGTCGGGAAGTTGCAAGTCACAAATAGCCAGTTGGTGGCCACCCTGATCGAAGAGTTCTATGGCCTGACCTCCTGTAGCGGCAGTGTCGACTGTGTAGCCTTCCTCCACCAGGTTTAGCCTTAATGCGTCGGTCATTGACTCCTCGTCATCAACAACCAGAATGCGCACGTCCTTTTTTTCCACTAATAGTCCTCCCTGGACACCTTGCCTGTTGGTTTTGCAGTTCTGATTTTCGTAGTTGTTATTACTCACCGAGTCAGCGGCAGGCGCACGCATAGAACACCGTTGTGGTGTTTCGCCGAGCCGCCATGCGCCTCGATTACTCTTGCCGCGAGCGATAGTCGTATCTCGTTGCTCCCTGCAAACGAATGGAACGGATCGTGATCCAAGGAATCAAGCACTCGCCACTCAATCACTCCATCCATCCCGCTTTCACTTGCTTCGCCTTTTAGGCGAATCTCCAACGAGCCTTCACGCGTCTTGTTAGTAAACATCTTCATGGCGCCCAACGAGATCGACTTGAGCGCATCGGTTAGTAACACCGAATCGAATTCACCAACCAGCGGAGTAGGGTTGGCGTGGATCACGAGCGAACCGACAAGGGATCCGGTCCCGCGGGGCTGATCCTTCAATCTCTCGGCAACGCCGCGCACAATCTTTTCCAGATCAATTCCCGCTTGTTTATTAAGGTCGAGTGGTTGTCCATATTCTGAAATCATCGACAAATCAGCAGCAGTCCGGTCTAAGCCCGCGATGAGTTTGTTGACCGTCTCCAGCTCATCTGCCGGTCGCTCACTTTTCTCCAAACGCTTCCGGAGAAACGTGGCATAGAGTTTGAGACCATTTATTTGGTTCTTGAGATCGTGAACTATCTGGACCGAAGCCCTGCCGAGAGCCTGCAATGCATGGTTATCTTCGAATTCTGACAATAATGGCTTCATATGGTTCCGGAGTTCCTACCCTAACTTCCTACGGCTGGCTTGGGGATTGGGCAATGGAGCCAGCGAAGTGTATTAATTGAACCCGACCAGGGGAATTCGGTATGTCGTGTTTCGGTGCGCGATCTTAGCAAAAAAGGCTGGCGTATTCTAGTGATACAGGGGTTTCCACCAACTGGAGGTCAGCACTACCTTGAATTCGATTAGCGACTCTATCCAAGCCAAAGGGTCTAACGCCGTGGATACTAAGGACAATGCCGCGACGGTTTTGCTGGTTGAGGACACGGAAGACAACCGGTTGATGATGAGAAGGCTGCTTGAGATGAGCGGTTTTCGGGTTGTGGAGGCTATCAATGGGAAAGAAGCGGTCGAGCTGGCTTCTCAGGTTCGCCCCCAAGTTATTTTGATGGATTTGAGCTTGCCATTCATCGACGGCCTCGCCGCGACGCGCCAAATTCGGAGCCTGCCGGGCCTAAGCAAAGTGCCCATCGTCGCTGTTTCCGCTCATGATACGGCTGATTTTCACACTGACGCCCTGAAGGCCGGATGCAATGCCTACATTACCAAGCCAATCGATTACCCGGAGCTCGAGGACATCGTCAACCGGTTACTAGCAAGGGACTCTTGATTGAACTAACTCGTGTTCATATCCACCCCGGCTTCTTGGAAACATTTCTCGCCTCCGCTTGTCTAAGCAGGCGCATGAAGCCGTAGCGGCCATTGCAAAACTGGTTTGCCGCACACTAGAATCCGTTACTACAAACCCATGGTCACACCAGAGCGACAGATTCCCGATCCCGAAGACTCGCAACGCAAAATAATTATTGTTGTCGCGGTCATAGCGGCGGTGGTGATTGCCACGCTTTTCTATTTTCTAATGCGAGCGATCAGTGGCGGTTCAGTCGAGCCAACTCTGCAAGGCGCAATACGCGCAGGCTCTCCCGAATTTGCGGCGAATCAATCGAAGATCGTTTTGGACTCCCCGGAAGCTTACGAGTCGAAGCAGGCATTGGGCGGTATCGTCATGAATCTCCAAACGATTGTTCACAACTTCACTGGCCGAACGCTAAGCGGACTTGAAATCAAAGGAATGGTAGTGGACCATCAGGGAAAGCCAGTTAACCAGCGCGCAGTTATCGTCATTCCCACCACCAGACAACCGGAATTAGAAAACAACAGGAGTATGGCGGTGCGGGTAATGCTGGAAGGGATGACTGACAAAGACGACCGGGCCAATATCAAGATGGAAGTGACCGCGTTTAAGTTTAAGTAAGA
Organism: Pyrinomonadaceae bacterium; assembly: GCA_041493085.1. Taxonomy (GTDB): domain Bacteria; phylum Acidobacteriota; class Blastocatellia; order Pyrinomonadales; family Pyrinomonadaceae; genus PSRF01. The sequence goes on from JBGPYG010000089.1 coordinate 5,410, forward strand.
GAGACGCGCGGAGCAGTTGGTCGGGGCAAACACCGCTACAGAGAAAATTCTCGCCTAATCCTGATTGAGAAACAGCTCTTCAAGTGACTGCCTGAGAGGCTGCACGGACACTAGTTTCCCACCTGCTTTTCTTAGAGCAACTATTACGGAGTCAACGTCTTTTTCGTCGGCTAGTTCAATCCGCAATCCCGAGGGCGTGGAGGTTACTAGAAAGTCGTTGCCGTCGGGCAGGTGGAGCCGGAGCGTGGCCTCGTCTAATCCGCTTATGACTACTTCAACTAGACTGCGGCCAGCGACTTGTTGGCGTAGCTCATCGAGGTAGCCAACTTGAGCAAGCCGACCACCTTTTAGAATCGCGACGCGATCACAAAGCACTTCAATGTCCGACAGAATGTGTGAGCACATGAAAACCGTTTTGCCTTCTTGCCGCAGTTGAGCGATTAGGTCGCGAACCTCGCGCCTGCCGATTGGATCCAGTCCACTCATTGGCTCATCGAGAAATACGACCTCGGGATCGTTGATTAGCGCTTGCGCCAAACCAACTCGCTGCAACATTCCCTTGGAAAACTTTCTGAGCTGTGTGTTCCACTTGCTTTCGTCAAGCTTCACGCGCGACAGCAATTCTCTTGATCGATTGTTGCGATTAGATTTTGAGAAGCCAAAGACCTGGCCGCAGAAGTTTAGAAACTCGAGCGCCGTCAGGTAGTCGTAGAAATAAGGATTCTCCGGCAGGTATCCAATGCGGCTATGCATGGAAACGTCGGCGATATCATGACCAAGAATCCGTGCGCTGCCGCCGGTTGGAAATATCAGCTTCATCAAGAGCTTCAGCGTGGTGGTCTTACCGGCGCCATTCGCTCCTAGGAACCCAAATATCTCACCCTGATTAACTGTGAGCGAAAGTCCAGCCAGCGCGCGCACCTTGCGCTTGCGCCAGAAACCGACTTCGTAGTCTTTCGTTAAGTCATCTATTTCTACGACTGCGTTCATTTGATCAAACTAGCCACAGAGGCACAGAGCCTCCGAGAAGAAAAAGCTGCGGGCGGCAGGCCGCGGCGGAAGTAGTGAGCGGCGTTCTTTATTTCGCATTTACCTTGTGTCACTTCTCGGCGCCTCTCCGGTCTCAGTGGCTGCTACCTACGGGGCACTTCCGATTTCGGACCGAGGTCAACGTCGCAACCAGCGCTGACCAAAACATAAGCGGTTCCCGCCGGATCCAGCGGAGCGCCGGCTGAATCCAGGTTCATGCGCAGAGCGCGCAGGACAGGTTCAATTTCTTTCCAGGATGCAGGGCAGCGACCGACTTTCGACTGATAGACTGACAGAACTTTGCGTAACCCATCTCGCTGATCCAGCGAGTCGAGTTGCCACAGGCGCCGCCGCGCCATCTCTTTTACCTGGCTATCTCCCGCCTGCTCAAACATGCGATTGTAGATCTCGTGGGCCAGCTCGCGGCTGCCGCCTTCAACAGCCATTTTGGCTTTCATGGCTAACATCCAGGACGGCGCGCCTGGTAGTTTGGCCCCTTGATCATACGCTTCGCCCGCAGCTTGGAAATCTCCCTGTTGCCAGTAGATGTAGCCCAGGTGTTGATAGAGCCGCCACGCCGATGGATTAGCGGCAATGCCCTTCCTGGTTATGCGAATTGCCTGCTCTCGATCGATATCCGGAAGAACTACCGCTGCATATTGGTAAGGTTCCATAAACTGGGGATCGAGAGTGGTGGCTGCATCTAATAGTGGAGCGAGTAACTTCAAATTGAGTTGGCCCAAACTGTCTATCGGAACATTCTCCGGAACACCAATAATCTTGCGCCCGACATACTGCAACGATCGCATCCAATACCAATCCGCGGCCAGGCCATTGAAGCCAAGACTGATTCGCCGCGCCGTTACACCGCTCAGATAGAGTTGTTCTTCTTCAATCTTCGAATCGGTCGGCGGCTTGTGAGACTCGAGCCAGCGCGAAAGGCCCACGACACTTGCGAGCCCGAGCAGGACAGTTAAAAGCAACAAGCCGTCGCGAGTGGAACTTTTGTAGTTCATTTGAAATTACGTCTGCCAAAAATCATCGTGGCGGCCGCCAGGACTACCACGATGTAAATAAGTGAGCAGAGAACCACTACCGCAACCTGCCCGGCGTTTGGCAATTGACCGTGAGCTGCCGGGGTGATGAAAGTAAGGTTCGCCAGGTTTGGGAGCACGTAGTAGAGACCGGCGAAAAGCCATCGTGCGGCGCTGCCGCCCATCGAGTTGGCGAGACTTTTGAGATCAGCGCTGAAGTGGCCAATGATGAAGACAAAGAAAGTTAGCAGAGCTGATAGTGCGGGCGAGGAAAAAGACGAGAAGAGAAGCGCAATGCCGGTCAAAATCATCAACTCAACATAGATGAGCAGGATGGCCGGCCAGATACTGAGCGCGAGCGGATCCCAGCCACGACTGACATAGACTAGCGCCAGCGAAACGCCGGCGCCCATTACCAGCACATTAACCAGCAGGGTCAGGCAGAGGCCAAGATATTTTCCGATCAGAAACTCGCCCCGGCCCACTGGCTTCGAGAAGATGGCGTAGACCGTGCGCCGCTCGATTTCTTTGTAGACCAGGCCAACGCCCACGAAAATGGCGATGAAAACTCCGAACAGCAGCATCGCGCTGAGCCCCAGGTCAACAATGATCTTCCGTTCCTGTCCGCCGGAGAGTTCGCCGATAAAAACGGCGGCGGCTGTTAGAATCAGGACAAACAGAACCAGATTGTAGAGCACGCGATCGCGCACTGCTTCGCGGAAAGTGTTGCCGGCGATGGTGGCAATGCGGCGCCACGCACCAGTATGCGCCGGCGTCGGAGTTCCCACTATCTTCGCAGCCTGAACTGTGTCCACGGAAAGTTTGCTGTTGACCTCAGGGTTATGAACGAGAGGAATACTCTAGCGTAACATGGAGATTTTCAAAAGCCACTTCTTTAGCTTGGTGCTTTCCCTGGCTCAGCGAGGTTTATCGCTTCTGCCACTGCGCTATCACAAAGCAGGACGACAATTTTCCCTGTAACTTACTAATCGCGGACTCCAGCGCCATCAGTGCCGGTGCATAGAGAGGTTTGACCCGGACCGGTCCTTTCGAAACAAAGGAGAAGCCAGGAAGCCAATAAACAACCAGCCAAACGCGCTCAAGGCTGCTGAGACTTGCCCGCGCCGCGGCTCGCGAAAATCCAGATTGACCGAGATTGCACTGGCCGGATCGTCAGGTAGCGAAATCAAAAGTGCGCCGTCGTTATCGGGACGAGTAGGAAGCACGCGGCCTTCGCTGGTTGCTACCCAGTGAGGATAAAAGAAGGTACGCACTCGCGCCTCGGTCGCGTTTCCGGGGGATACTTCGAAGCGACGATGTTCAGGCGCCCAATTGTTTACCGCAACCTCGCGATTGCCGGCCTCAACTTCGCTCTTCATTTTTGCTGGAGTTGAGCTGGCCCAAACGGGAATCCAGTAATTCACGCTCGCCGTTCCCCGCACTGACTGGAGATCACTTTCAAACTGCCGGCGGTTCCTGTACTCCGCTTCACGCACGGTGTGAGCCAGCGTGAAGGCCACTGAAACCAGCATGCTTCCCATCACCAGAAGGCGAAGCGGACGTCGCCATTGCATTTTATTCTCGAGCCAAAGCGGAATGGTCGCAGCGGCTAGCAGCGACCCGGCCATCGAGAAAAGTGCCAGCCAGCGCCAGGGAAACTGAATTTGTTGTAAAGCCGGGAGGATCTTCCACAACGGGCGGCTGAAGGGAAGCGCCATAAAGAGCGCCAGCAGGGCCAGGATCGTGACCGGCATAAGTTGACTAAACCTCGCCTCGGGCCGGGCACGACGGAAAAACAAGGCAAGCGCCGGAACAAACAATAAGAACGTCATGACGGCCAGGATGTTCATCCACCAAACGTTGAGGTTGTCACCCGACAGAGTCGAGAAGAGAAAGTTTTGGCTATAGTCAACTGAGCTGTCGGGGTTGGCGTTGTTAATACCGATCCACTTGAGCTCGGCTATCATCCTGATCCAATAAACCGCGCTGGCTGCCAGGCCCAGCGCCGCCGCGATGCATAGCAAACGCAAAGATTTCTTCCAACCTTGCCTGTCGATGCGGACGAAACCATAAACTCCCAACGCCAGCGAACCGATTACCGCCAGCGGGAGGTGCGTAAGAATCAGAAGAGCATAAGTGGCGGCGAGGCCTGCCACGTCGCGGTAACGCCCGCGCCGGCAGACTCGCTCAAGAAAGCCGAACGCGAAAGGCAGCACGGCCGCGCCGGCAAATTCAGCCAACATGAAAGCCTGATAGAGCTGATTGAGGTGATAAGGCGCGAGCGCATAAAGGACGGCTGCCCACATTGCAGACGACTCGGACAGCAGGGACCGCGTCCAGAAGTACATCCCCAGTCCACCTAAGGTGGACAACAGCCCGAACGTGAGTAGCGTCCCCACGTACCAGTTGCTGGTAAGCGCCCTGGCTAGCGAGAGCAGGTAATAAAGTGCGGGAGGATAGAAGCGAAAACTAGGATCGCCGTATCCGGAGTTTGATTCAGCCAGCCAGCCCGGGTAAAGGTGACCGCTGCTTAGTGAATCGTAAAATGGCAGAGCAAAGCGAAAGTGGTTTAGCAGATCTTTGTTTGCCGGCACGCCGTAAATCAGCGCCGGCGCGATGATCGCAAGGGAAACAACAACCACCCAAACAAGGCTCTTCGTCGTCGAGGAAAAGTGGGCAACCGCAAATCTTGTTTCGGCAATCTGAGTGGCTGGCGAGCTCATGAGTTTTACTTTGCGGATGAAAAAGAATTGCGGAGGCGGAGCTTCCACTCCAGCCTCCGCAATGTCGGGTCCAAACCTGCGTGTTCGTTAGTTACCCAGCGGAGGCCAGGTGGCGTCCGTGGTTGCCGCGCCGTGGTCGGCGGCAGCCGTGTCGGTAACTTTGCCGCGCAGCACGCCATCTTCAGCGATACAGAAGCTGCGGTTGCCGGTTCTGGTAACGGCGGCGGTATCCAGGGGAACTGCCGTCGCATAGAAGTTAGTGTTCCGCGGAACAGTGTTATCGGGAGTGGCGGCGAAGGTGTAGCCGCTCTTGCTGCCAGCACCCAATACTGCATCAATCATATCCGCGTTCATCAGATCCGTAAGATCGCCATAGTTACCGTTGCCGGCGCTCGATTTGTAGGTTGTTTCGGCGCTGTGCATGGTTCGCATCGAAGACTGCGCTGAACCCTCGTTTGCGGCGCGCCTGGAAGCGAGCAGATTAGGGATGGCGATGGCGGCGATAATGCCGATGATCGCGACGACGATGAGGAGTTCTATCAGTGAGAAGCCCTCTTGGCGTTTGGTGTTCATTTCTTTACTCATGCTCCTTTGCAAAGAGATGTCGATTTTTGTTGCGCCATCGGAGGGTTGTTGTAGGCTCCTGCTCACTGCGAGCCCATCAATGCGGGTTGAGAATTCGAGAGACTTAACTGG
>JBGPYG010000218.1:0-6604 GCA_041493085.1 Pyrinomonadaceae bacterium
GCGCGCTGGCATTCGCACAATGGCTTCGCTCGCGGCGCCGGGAACGGACTCACGCGGGAGAAAGGCACGCGCCCTTTGTGTCAATCATAGTGCCGGCATACAACGAAGAACTCGTGATCAAGAACACGATTAATAGTCTGCTGGCTTCTGACTATAAAAACTACGAAATCATTGTGGTCGACGATGGGTCGGTGGATAAGACGAGCGAAATCGTCAGCGACAATTTTTCCGCTAACGAACGAGTGAAACTTTTCTCGGCGGCCGCTGGCGGAAAAGCCGCGGCGCTTAATGTGGGACTGAGATACGCCAAAGGGGAAATAGTAATCGCGCTCGACGCGGACACATTGTTTGCGCCGCAGACCGTTGGCGCTCTGGCCCATCGTTTTGCCGATCCCAGGATGGGCGCCGTAGCCGGCAATGCGAAGGTTGGCAATCGCATAAACATTGTGACCCGCTGGCAAGCTCTCGAATACATCACCTCGCAAAATATGGATCGGCGCGCCTTCGCCAGCTTGAACTGCATCACTGTCGTGCCGGGCGCGGTTGGCGCCTGGCGACGCGAATTGATCGAGCAAGCAGGCGGCTTTCAGTCCGATACGCTTGCCGAGGATCAGGACCTGACGCTCAGCATCCGTCGTATGGGTCATAACATTGGTTACGAAGAGGACGCGATCGCCTGGACTGAAGCTCCCGATGGTTTACGCGCGCTTGCCAGGCAGCGATTCCGCTGGGCCTTCGGCACCTTGCAGTGTATGCGCAAACATATCGACGCGTTGTTTCGCCCACGCTACGGCGCGCTCGGATTTATCGCCTTGCCCAACGTTTGGATTTTTCAGATTCTGTTTCCTCTGATTTCGCCGGTGATGGACCTGATGCTCTGCTACACGTTGGTTGTCGCCGGAATGGATTGGTTAGAACAGCCGAGCGGCTATTCGTCTACCAGCCTTCGTCAGGTGCTTTTCTATTACGCGTTGTTTCTGGCGATTGACTGGGTAGCCGCGTCGTTTGCGTTCTTGCTCGAGAAAAAGGAACACTGGCGTTTGCTCTGGTGGCTATTTCTGCAACGCTTCTGTTACCGCCAGGTGATGTACTACGTGATGATTAAATCAGTTGCCGTGGCTGCGCGTGGGAAGACTGTAGGCTGGGGTAAGCTGGATCGAAAAGCGACGGTTGAAGCGCAGCCGTGAAGGGACAGAGATCAGAAGTCAGAGGTCAGAGTGGTTCTAATCTGGGTAACTATCCTTTGACAGTAGGATCTACAATCCTACTTCGACGAGAACTGTTTCCGATACAACAGGCCGTCAGCTTAACATCTATGTTCGTATCTTTCTTGACGCAGGTCCGGAAACTCTCCGACTAACGCGCTTTAGTGCCTTCGTAATCTTCGCGCCTGTAAAATCGGAATCAGGTTGGCTTCTTTTCACCGAACCTGCTGAAGCCAATCGCTCTACAGGGCCGTTCTCTGGGAACGTGTTTTGAAGGGTTTGCATAGAGACAAACGTATAACTTTGACTGTCCAATACTGGATTTTCGGTTCTTTTTCTCATAACAGCAAAAGATAACTCCGCAGGCTTTGCGAGAGTTTCGTTATAGACGAGACAAGACGAGACATAGAACACGGGAGCCACGAGCCTGCTCCAACGCGGTTATTAAAGCGGCGGGATTTCCTGGGTTTAGTTTTTGCCCAAGCGTCGCAATCTCAATCTGAATCTGCGCCGCAGCGGGAGTTGGTTTTGGTGACTTTGCTTTGTTAGACATTCAGAAAATAGGCTCGCTTTGCCCAGTCTCCCACAAAGGAGACGATGAGGGGCCGTAAGCATGCTATTTTTGCGGGTCGGAATCAACGGAAAACAGGCTTAAGGGAAGATACCAATTTGAAAGAATCTTTGCATAAGACCTCGATCTTCTGATTTCTGACCTCTGATTTCAGGAGCCGTAAGAAGCGAAACTATTGATGGCGAAAAAGCGGAGCGGCAAGCGGGAAAGTGAGCGAAAGGGCAAGCGGAGTGGACTGCTCGCGTATGCGCTGCTGCTGACGGCAGCGTTTTCTTTTCGCGCGGGCGTAGCGCGTCTGCTGCCGAATGACGAACCCTTTGATGGCAAGGTATACGCCCAGATTGCGACCAATGTCCTCGAACGTCGCGTCTATTCACACGCAACCGAACCGCCGTACGATCCCTCGCTGATACGCCTGCCTGGTTACCCGCTCTTTCTCGCCGGGGTTTATTCAGTATTTGGCCATGGCGACAATACCGCCGTTCGCGTCATCCAGGCACTGATCGATACCGCGACGTGCGCACTGATTGCGCTCGTTGCTTTTATCTGGGAGCCGGATGAAAAACGGAAGCGACGCAGCTCGATCGCCGCGCTGGCACTGGCCGCCTTTTGCCCGTTCACCACGATTTACGTCGCCACAATTCTGACTGAAACACCGACCGTTTTTTTTGCAGTTGCCATGTGTTTGACTGCGACGCTGGCGCTCCGGGCAACGGTGCAGAAGACTGCGCTATGGTTCTGGGTGGCCACCGGATTGATCGCCGGAGTAGCCGTCTTGTTCCGCCCTGACAGCGCGCTTTTCGCCTTAGCCATAGGAATCACGCTGGTCGTCGCTACGCTAATGCGGGCGAGTGATGTGAAGTTAAGTAAGAAACGGGAAGAGCTTTTGTACCGATCGGCGCGCGCGTCGTATCTCGGCGCGGTGTTCTCGTTAGCCTTCTGCCTGATCCTGGTGCCGTGGACGATTCGAAACTTTCGCGTGTTCCACCTGTTTCAGCCGCTGGCTCCGGCCCACGCGGAGATGCCGGGGGAATTTGTGCCGCGCGGTTATCTCACCTGGCTGCGATCCTGGATAGACGACGGGAGATACATTGGCCCAGTGCTTTGGTCCCTCGATGAGTCCCCAATCAAGCTGACGGACATTCCCGATCACGCCTTCGACTCTGCCGAGGAGAAGCAACGAGTCGCCGCGTTGTTGGAAAAGTATAACCATCCTCCTGAAGAACCGGGGGTTTTCACTGAGCCCGATTCGCAAGGCGCGTCGACTCCTTCAGCGGATCAACCAAACCAGAAGGAAAGCGACTCTGCAAGTCCGACGGACGAAGCCTCACCGGCCGATGAAACTGATGGATCCGATGAGGGTGACAAGGCTGACGAGGGTGACAAGGTTGACGGGGCCGATGAGGCTGATCAGTCCGACGAAAGCGCTCCTGACCAGGCACTCGATCAGCCCGTTGAGATGACGCCGGAAATCGATGCGGGCTTTGCGAAGATCGCTAGTGAACGCATCGCGCGCCATCCGTTTCGCTACTACATTTCGTTACCGCTTAAGCGTGCACGCTCGCTCTGGTTTAATACTCACTCGCAGTACTACCCATTTGAAGGCGAGCTGCTCCCGTTCGCGGATCTTGACTACGACATCCATCAACAATTCTGGCTGCCGCTCTTTGCCGGCTTAACGTTTATTTACACTCTGCTGGGAATTGCCGGCGGGTGGTTCTTATCGCAAACGCGTGACTTCGTTGCGCGGCAGTGGCTGCTGTTGGCTGCACTGATGATCTTTCTACGACTTGGTTTTTTCGCGACGCTGGAGAATCCCGAGCCGCGCTACGTGGTAGAGATTTTTCCGTTTCTTTCTATCCTGGGAGGAATTGCCGTGAATCGAGTTTCGAGTTTCGGGTTTCGAGTTTCGAGTCGAACTGAAAATACCCGTTAGGAACTAACCAGAAACCCGAAACTTGAAACTCGAAACTCGAAACTCGTTATCAATTTCAACGGCCAATTGAACGAAGAGTTTTTCTCGCGAGAAGCTGTTTCAGACCGCCGGGCACAACAGCGCGGAGCAGCGCATGAGCCACGCGGCTGGGAACCATTACTCCATGCTGCACCAGCGCATATTCGCTCTCCCACCGACTGGCTACAAACTTCGACTTGAATCTGCGCAAGCCTTCAAAGTTATAAAAGGCACTTAAACGCGTCGACGCCACACGCAAGGCGCGTTCAACAACGGGATGATCGTGAGTTGAAATATCATCAACGCCTTCCCTGGCCAGCGGCGCTGTTCCCAGCGTTGCCATACTTGCACCCTCTGCTTTGAGCCGCTGCAAAGCCTCGAAAACCAAAAGGTCGGCAGTGCCTTGGGGCGCGTCCTGAGCGCGCAGAACGTCTTCCAGATACCAGCCATCGCGAGCTGGAATCGGGCTGGCTGCAAGCAGACCGACTAATCGATTGTTGGCATCGCGTGCAGCAAACACTTTCTTTCGCTCGGCTCTGAGAAAAGGATCGAGAGCTAGAAGCCAGCCGAAGGTTGTCGCTGCGCGTCGCGTCTTCAGCCACTCGAGGCACAACTCCGCCGTCTCTTTCTTAAGGTTCTCGTCGAAGTTCTCAACAGCCTCAATTCGGACTCCGGCTCGCAATGCCTGGTTAACGCCCGCGCGCATCTTCTTGGCGCAATTGCCGCGAGGCCGCCACGCCGCCAGATCAAAGAAAGGCGCCGCGCCGATCTTGATGGCGCTTAAGCCTAGTTGAATTCCCTCGCGTGCAAAGCGTTCAGTAGTCGGTACGAAAGCGGCGATGCGTTTTGCTTGAGTGGCTGCGGCCATAAAGCCTCTGGTCAGCGCCTGGATGTCCTCGGGTTTCGCCAAAGGATCGCCTGCGGCTAACCACACTCTGCCGAATTCACCATAGATGATGGCGCCATCTATTCCCGGCAGGGTCCAGGTCAGCGCACCCGGCGTAATACTCACCAGCGAGTGCGCGTTATAGCCATAGGAGGATTGCAATCGCAGCAGCTCCGACGTGGGATCTGGGGTACGAAAGCGTCGCGCGAGACCACGCACCATTCGCACCTTGTGAGTTACATAGCGCGCGCCATAGCTCGCTCCGCCGCCGGCTGCAAGCCACCAGAGATCGTGTATGGGAATGTGTGGATGCATGAGCACCTCGCCACGTGAAAGGCACGGGTACGCTCGTTTTGTTGCGCGTCTAAATCAAAACGTTGTAATTGAAGCCTGGCAGCTACGGCGTTTGAGCGGGCGATGGACTTGTCGTCGGAACCTGCTCAGACGGCATCACGTGGGATGGATCGGGCCTGTCCGGTGAAGTGTGCAGGTGAATTGCTTTCCAATCTTTTCCTACTCGCTTGAAAACCAAAGTCATTCGGCCGGTCGCTGTCTCAGCCGTGCCTTTATAAGTTTGAGACTGTGTCCAAAGACAACTCACAACAGCGCCATCGCGCCCGAGCATCGTGATCGAAAGGTCGCGTACGTCCAGCTTCACGTCTTTCAAATCCTTGTAAGCACTCTCGCGATTCCGGCGCAGTTGTTCCCAGCCTTTAGTGACTGTGCCATTGCTGTTGAAGAGTATCAGGCGAGGCGAGTTTAGATACACGTTCGTTACAGCCTTAACATCCGCATGGCGAATCCCGTTTATTAACTCATTGAATGCGGCAATCACGCTCTGTGAACCAGGCGTTTCTGGCGTCGCAACTTTGGGCTTGGTTTCAGTTTTACGCGCGGTCGGTTGTGTGGTCGTGGATTGCTGTACGTCAGTGCTCTTCTGCGAGTCGGCCGCTTGGTTTGCATTAGAGGCCGGCGCGGCTGTGCGCGGTCGTACAGTCTGAGAGGAGTTTGCGTTTTGAGTCAGAGCCACGGGGCTTGCGGCGAGAACCATGACAGTGCCGATTAGTAATCTTTTGATCATGATCTATTCCTCTTAGTTGCTGACGTTAAAGTTCAAATTCTTGTTCGCGCATTTCTCATACATCGCCCAGTGCGTTCATAGCGTCGAACCATGGTACTCCACTGCGCAGTCTTTCGACAGAACGTCTTTGCCCGAGAATCTCAAATACTTCAAACATCGACGGGCCCACAGCCTGGCCTGTAAGCATGGTGCGCGACCCGTTGATGAGGAGCCCGGCTTTAACACTAGCTTCGTCCGCAAATTTACGCAGAGTGGCTTCAGCGCTTTCCGCGGTGAACGGATCTGTTTGTTCCAGCCTGTCCGCAAGAGCCGGCAACAGCTCTTTTAGCCTGGGCTCCTTGCGCAAGTTCTTGTTGACAGCCGTCTCTTCGAAATCGAAATCATCAGAGAAGTAGGCGCGCCCCTGCGCCGAGAAATCCTTGAGCGTGTGGAAGCGTTGGCGAATCAGATCCAAAACTTTGACCAGCCATTCGCGGTCGTCTTCGTCATACTCTTCACGCCAGAGTTTGTTGGCTCGCAGCTCGGTTTTCACCATTGGCAGCAACTCTTCAATGGCCATGTTGCGAACATACTCAGCGTTCATCCAAAGCGCTTTTTCATCCGTCCAATGGCGCGGATCGTTTTCCTGAAAATTGAAAACCGCGGGCGAGCGATGGATGTGTTCCAAAGAAAACTGCTGCACGAGTTCCTCTAGCGAAAGAATTTCTTTGCCGTCAGCTGGCGCCCAACCAAGCAGCGCCAGAAAGTTGCGAAAAGCTGCCGGAACGAAACCGCGATCGCGATAGGTTGTTAACGAAACTACTTCACCGTGTTTTCGCTTGGAAAGTTTTCCTTTGTTTGGCGCCAGAATCAATGGCAGATGAGCAAACTGCGGCACGCTGGCGCCCAGCGCTTCATAAAGCAGAAC
>JBGPYG010000307.1:0-5284 GCA_041493085.1 Pyrinomonadaceae bacterium
AACGCCTACGATGCCAAGGGCGAGCGCAACCGCGCCGTCTCTGAATACAACAAAGCAGTGCAGTCAGGCATTAACTACGACAACGCCCTGGCCGTCGCTAAGAAGTTTCTTGCCACGCCATTCGACCCCAAGACCGCGCAAAACGCGGAACTCGTTTCGCCGGGGAATTAACAAGCGGCTTGGCGAGGTTTAATGAATAGGGCGTGCATCTCGCGATGTGCTGCCCTTTCGTTTGTCTGCTAATCCCCATCAAGATAGATCGTTACCCAGCAGCGGGGGAAAGCCCACCTTCCCAACCATGAGCTGATCAGAGTTGACCTGAAATTTTGGATTGAACGGCTTTCAAGGTGAGTACTACTGGCAAGTCAGAGAATCTCTCAGGTCAGGAAGGCGGGCTTGCCCCCGCTGGTCGGCCAACATTCAACCTGAGAGCTTGAAGAGTGCTGAAGGGCGCCATTGATCAAGGCCTTAAACTTGATTGGCCATTGTCACCGTCCCGGATGGTAGGTCAGCCAGAAATAGATTGCCTGCCCGACGCCGATGAAGAAACCAATTAACGCGCCGAAGAGTTCGATGGTTTTCAGGTGGTGCTTAGCGACAGACAATACTAACGCCTCGAGTTTTTCAATCGGATAATCCGACACCTTCTTGCGCACCAGCCCGCCTACGTCAAACTCAGCAATCGCAGTGGGCAGCCGTTCGCGCGCCGCCTCCGTTATCCTTACGACCAGAGCTTTGCTGGCTCGCTCCATGGAATGCTGTGAGACGTGATCGCCGAGACGGCCAATAGGCGCGACCAACAACCGCTCGATCTGGGAACTCAGGATTAGGTTGATCGTCCGTGCGGTGTCGTCTCGGGACAAGAGTCCAAGCAGACTGTTCGTCAGGAACTGTTTGGCGCGCTGAATCAATTCCGGATCAATGTGCTGTAACGCCGAAGCAAGCGTCTGCGGGCGAAATCGTTCAACCGCTTCGCGTACGTAGGTAGAAACTGAGGCCGACAACTCTTCACTCTTCGCCAACTCCAGAATCCGATTGGCTATCTCGCGCTTTATCGAGTCAAACTTATCGGATTCGATCTGTCCCACCAGCACGTTTAGCGGCCGCGCCAACACATTGTCGATAGTTGCATTCAGAAAGGCCTCGGCTTCCTGCTCGAATGCCGGTCCGCGCAAATATTCTTCGATGCGCTTCGGCAGTGTCTTATTTACCAGCTCGTCAACCTCGCGATGAATGCGCTCGCGCGAGATAAATATCTTTTTGATTAGGGAAAGCTGCTCATAGTAGTCGTCAACTTCCCGCTTGATGAGCGCGCCGATTTGCTTCTGTGTGCTTTCGCTGGTGGCGATATCAGCCAGGTGATGAACAATCGGTGGCACCTGGCTGTCGATGCGCTCTTTGATGAAAGCAACAGTCTCCGGCGTAAACGTTTCGGCCAGGGTCGCATTGCTGCGGGCCAGATCGTCCAGACGGCCGGAAACAAAATCGCCGATCTTTTGTTCGAAGCCTTCTTCATTGACCAAACGTGCAAAGCGCTGCTGGATAAAATGCAAAATCTGATCGAATGAATCATTGCTAAGCGTGTCGCCGACGCGGTGCGCGAGCAATTCGTCAATTTGTCTGTCGACAAAAGCAGAAATAGCCTCCGCAGTCTCTTCGCTTTTCAGCATCGCGGCAATGTATTCCGCGAGGCGATATTGCAACGCGGAGATGGTGTCCAGAATCGGAGCGCGCGCTTGCGAGGGCAGCGCGTCAATGAATGATGGGTAAACCCTCGACAGCAGATCGTGAGTGTAAGCGCCGACGAAGTCTTCAACCTTGCTATGAAAAAAGCTCGTTTCAAACAGCGCATCAAACACAGTCTCCTGCGAAACCAACTCGTTGCCAACGGCGTTACCAATAGACTCAGCCAGCTTCTCCCGGTGTCGCGGAATCATGCCCTGCGGCCAAACAGTTATGCCAAAAACTTTCACCGGCTGGTAAGGATGAAACAGCATCCAGATCGCCAGCCAGGCCGCGCCAAACCCGTGAATGGTGGCAATGACGACGATCGCGATGCTGATCAGGAGTTTGAAAGTAAAGGGATCCAAAACGGGTAAATCGTAAATAGTAAATTGTGAATAGTAAAACGTTCCGGCACGTAAGCGCTTACTATTTACGACTCACTTCTTGGCCGGGCATAACATAGTTCAGCCGCGGATTTACGCGGATATACACAGATCTGAAAAGCCCTTACTCAAACGCTTACTGTTTTCCTTCAGATCCGCGCGTTTCTGCGTTTATCCGCGGCTAATTATTTCTTTATTCCACCTCATAACCCGCAGCGATCCAGGCGCTCGTGCCGCCGGTGACATTCAGGAGATTCGAAAAGCCAAGCTGCTGGAGGATGCTGGTGGCAGCGCTTGAGCGATAGCCGCCGGCGCAGATTACGGCAATGGGTTTTGCTGGATCGAGCCCGAGGTTGGAAACGTTTTGCTGCAAACTTAACAACGGCGCAGCCTGCGCACCCGGCACATGCCCACTTTCGTACTCGGGCGGACGACGCACATCGAGTATTTGTAAATTGGGTTCCTGATAAAGACGCTGGTTTAGTTTGTCAACTGTTATCTGTGGCACGCTTGCGAGTTCTAATCCGGCTTCCTGCCAGGCTGCGATCCCGCCAGCCAAATATCCTTCTACGCTTTCAATGCCCACGCGCGCGAGCCGCATCACGGCCTCGGCCGCTTTATCTTCCGACTCGGCAATGATCACGATCGGAGTTCCCATCGAGACCAACGTTCCGGCCCAGATCGCAAACTGTCCGCCAAGGCCGATGTTGATGGCGCGGGGCAAGTGTCCGGCGCCAAACTCCGCAGCCGTGCGCACATCAAGAATCAGGTGACCCTCGGCCATGAGTCTTTCTAATTCCTGAGGCGCGAGAGCGGCGGGCCGCGAGACCTCAGCGAGCGCCGGCGCGCCGGTACGATTTATTTCCGCATCTTGCGGAAAGTAAGCAGGGGCCTCGGGCAGATCGGTAGTCATCATCCGCACAAATTCATCCTTCGACATCGGCTTGAGCGCGTAGTTTGACTTCCGCTGCTCGCCAATAGTTGAAGAAGTTTCCTTTGACATGCTGCGCCCACACATCGAGCCCGCGCCATGCGCGGGATAAACCTCGACGTCGTCCGCAAGCCTTAAGAGTTTGCCGTGCAGCGTTTCATACATCATCGCCGCCATCATCGGCGGCGTGTAGCCTTTGCCGCCCGCGAGATCGGGTCGGCCAACATCGCCAACGAAGAGAGTGTCGCCGGTCAAAACCTTGTCTGGTTGATCGGAAACCTCCGAGTCGATGACGAGTACGGAGATGCTTTCCGGCGTGTGACCCGGTGTCTCCATAATGCGCAAGAGCACTTTACCGATTCTAATCTCGTCGCCGTCGCGCACGGCGCGATGCGGAAAGGCAGCGCCGGCCTGGGCGCCAAAGACAATCTCAGCACCGGTGCGGGCGGCGAGTTCGCGATGGCCGCTGACAAAATCCGCGTGCAGGTGAGTTTCAATCGCATACTTGATCGTGAGATTTTGCGCCGCGGCCTCCGCGATGTACTGATCGACGTCCCGCTGCGGATCGACAACAGCCGCCTCACCCTCAGAACCGATCAGGTAAGAGGCATGCGCCAGGCAACCGAGATAGAATTGTTTGAAGTACATACGGGACTCCTTACGGCGAACGCAACTCTCTCACTGGGACCGCGGGCGTCTCGCCCGCAATCGCGCGCGAAGTTCGCCATACCAAAAGACTACTCAAATCTCGCTTCACATTAAAATGGACAAAGCCACCAAACGAGCGGTTGTTCGCGCTACGCGCTCATTGCGGGCGAGACGCCCGCGGTCCCAGCAATTCACTTGACGCCAACCGGTTCGGGCGCATTCTCTTCCACTGGCAATTTATAGAACTCCCGCGCCGGCTTCAAGGGCCGCAGCATCCAGTAAGGCCGGCGGGTGCCGTCCGGAGAATATTGATCGGCCGGTCGCGTCATTGCCAACCACTTCTTGTAAACCTCGCGCGATTTCTGCGTGTCCACGAATACATCGCCTGTGTTATCACCGGGCTCGGCGCGCTTGACGCGGACCGCCTGATGCCAGCAGTGCATTCCCGAAATCGGATCAGGATGAACCGGGAAGGTCATGTTCTGATGCACACCCACGTCGCTCCACCAAATGCGCAGTGTGTCAGGATCGCTTGACTCGTAAGGCTCGGCGCCCTTTTCGCGTTTGAGTCCCCACTCGGTTCCCTCATGATCAAGCTTCACGGTGGCCATCAACTGGCGTTGACCCTGTTCACTTAATTTCCAGCGGCCCATGTGATGGCTACACGCAACGATGCCCGGCCGAATTCCTTCTGTCACCCAGGCGCGCACCACGTAGTAACCAATCTCGGTTTCCACGCGTAGGAGATCGCCGGTGCGCACGCCGAGTTTCGCTGCGTGGTTCGTATGAATCCAAAGCGGATTTGTATGCGCGATCTCATCGAGCCACTTGGCGTTGGCGCTGCGCGTATGAATCTGCACCGGCAAGCGAAATGTCGAGATCAGAATCGTCTGACCCTCTTCGAGGTTGTCAGGATGAACATGGCTCTTGATGTAGGTTGGAATCGCAAACTCATGCCAGCCCCAGTCGGAGAGGGTGCGCGAATAAAATTCCAGTCTGCCGCTGGGCGTCGGAAACCCGCGCTTGATTTCGTTCCCAACTCTAACCCCCACGAAACGCCGGCCATCGCCATCGCCATCAGGACTGGGAACAGGAACTACGTTTGGCAAAGCTGGCTTTGCGGCGCGAGTAAAAACGCGGCCACGAGCGTCTTCGCGAATGTCTTCGAGCTCTTCCGGGCTAACGGGTTCTTCATATATCTTCCCGACTTTTTGCTTCACTTCAAAAGCACCGTAGCGACGCATGAATTCCAGCGGCGTCAAACCCTCAGCCGCAGCCTTATCCGGCAACCCAGGAACGGAGTTGTCGAAAATCCACTCGTAGTATTCATCAACACCAAGACGAGTGCCCGGATTCTTCTTTGACTCTACGTATTGGCGTATGCCTAGCCGACCGTCCGGATCAATCCTCCAGGTTAGTTCCAGCCAGAACTCATTCTCTTCCCAAACCTCGCCGGGATTTACCTCGCGGGTATCAGCAATCGTTTCGCCCTCGCGCTGCCGATCTGCTTTCTTCACGGGTTGGCGAAATCCGAGCCATTGCGCGTCGTGCGTTTCATACGAATGAATGTCATGACGCTCCGAACCATGCCCCATCG
>JBGPYG010000268.1:0-5816 GCA_041493085.1 Pyrinomonadaceae bacterium
GCCAGCACCGGCAGACCGGAAGCCATTGCTTCCAGACAAACTAACGCAAACGTTTCATATAACGTAGGAAGTACGAAGGCGTCGGCGGCGGGATAAATGCTTGGGAGATCGCTGCGAGCGCCGGCGAAGATAACGCGATCGCGGACGCCTAACTGTTCTGCCAGTCGTTTGCAAGGAGCTGCTGAGTCTCCGCCAACAACCAGCAGGATCGCTCGGGTCTTCATCTCTGCCAACGCCCTGATGACGAACTCCAATCCCTTCAAGCGGAACTGGCTGCCGACGAATAGCAGTAAAGAAACATCGTCGGGAACGCCAAAGCTGCGACGCACCTCAGCTCTTGACTTCACATTCGCCGGATCGAAGCGAGACAGATTGATGCCGTTTGGGATGGTCACGATGCGGTCGTCAGGAACCCTATAGTGTTGTTTCAACTGCCTGCGTACGCGTTCAGAAATTGCCACGATACGTCGATAACGTCCGCCGCCGAGCATCCACCAGTCACGCCACGTCACCCATAAATTGCTCGGATTGAGCAGCCAACTGTAGTATCCCGCGCGACGCTTCTCTGCCAGGGCCGCACGGTTAACGGCATGCACAATGCAGACATCGCCAATCAGCGAGTCACCGTGGCTCAAGACTATTTTTGCTCCACGCGTTCGGTATGCGCGCCAGGTCGCCACGAGAGTAAACAAGGGAACAGCCAGGAGCGCCGCCAGGTGTGGCCAACGCGCGCGCTTGCCCCGAGCGGTCAGCCAGGGCGCCGCATGAGCAATCCCCTGCCGCGGTTCAGGTTCGGTGGCCAGACTCGTCACAACACGGGCGTCGACACCCATAGCCAGCCAAGAGCGGTGCAGCTCATAGGCTACACACTCGCTGCCACCTCCCAGACCCACTTCCAACGACACTTGTAAGATAAATGCTTCTTCCATTTTGCTGTAAGTTTCAGCAAACTTTCGTTTGTCGTTTCGGCAATTCATGCCACTCCATTTGTAAGTGAACGACAAGCTAAGGCTTGTCGGACCCATAAGACCTGCCGCACATCCGGCGGTAACGCTTTGCTCGCGCGCTTATTGTTTGACTCGTTCTGAGTAGATCGAAAACCTCCAGTAGCGTGATAGGAAGCTTGAAACTCACTAGTTTGCCCGGTGTGGTTATAAAAAAGAATCTTCATCACTTCATAAGCCAACAAACTTTAGTTTGTCTTGGGCAGAACGCAGCGGCGGCTACCAACAAATTGAAATTTGTCGGACACTCGATGCCATTTCGCTTTCGTCAGGGCATAAAAACCGGAAGACTTGACCACAAACCGCGCGAGGTTATCGCGCCGTCCAAGCGGCACCCGCCAGCGTGAGTGCACACTATTGGTCCCCTTCCAGACTGACCACGAGGCGCGATACCCGCATTCAGCGCTCAGCAGTTCCAATTCGGCATTGCATTCACCATAGGGCCAGGCGAGCAAATCAACAGTCTCTCCAGTTACTGCAGAGAGCAGCCGGCGGGATTCGACTAACTCAAAGCGAGCATCGGCAGCAGTCAGACGGTGGAAGTGACGATGCCACAGACCGTGCGCTCCAATCGTGACCAACGGATGCTGCGATATCTCGCGCAGATCGTCCTTGGAAAGATATCCCTCGCGCCCCAGGAACCCTGCCGCAACGAAAAGCGTCATCGGCAACTGAAACTTTTCGAGCATTGGCAGAGCTACTGTCAGATTGTCGCGATAGCCATCGTCAAAGGTGATCGCTACCAGACGTCGGCTCGCCCCGACGCGCAGGGTTTCATCGAGCGGCACAACCCGGCGCCAGCGCGAAAGCCAGCGCAACTGATGCTCGAATCGTTCCGGCGAAACGTCCGCGTCAGCCTCCATCGGCTCAACCGGCGAGCTGATCGAGTGGTAAACCAGCACTGAGTGCATAAGGTTATGGGAGTGGAGTGGAACCGATATGAAGCCCGCCTGCCGCCGCGTTTCATCTCAGTGTGGCCTACAGCGCTGCCGCTCGTTTACAGTTCACACCCTTCGTAAACTCAATTCTCCAAGTGCTGTAAACGCTGAATCGGTTGTTGTTTTCAATGATTTGGCTTCGTTTTGCGTCTTCTGACGGTCGGTGTCAATCACGGCTTCTTTAACGCTAATGGAACCAGGTTTCACTACGTGGTTGTGCCGTTTGAGGCGGACCAAAAAATTGCCTGCCAGATTGCTCTGCGAGCATTTGTGGTTGCTGCCCTGAACTCATCACACTCAATCTCAAACTGAAGCAAAGCGTTCAGGTGGTTTTGTTCACTCGCCGGCAACGCCAACATCATTAAGGAGCCCCACGTGCGGGCCCGACCAACTGCGGGTGTGTCTGCGCCGCACTTCAAGGCACTGGGCGGGCAACAACTCTGAATCCGAGATATGGCGTCTGGACTTCAGGTTGGAAATTTTCTCGATAAGGGATGTACAGAACAGCAACGCTTGCTGTGTACCATGAGCCGCCGCGGAGAACACGCTCGCCCGGCGTCTCATCCTTATTCCGATCATCGTCATCAACATACGGATGCTGCCGGTTGTAAGCGCGGTAGATGGACTGTGTCCACTCGGCTACGTTGCCGGTCATGTGATAGACACCGTAACGATTGGCTTGGTACTTTGATTTCGTCTCTTGAAGACCGACAACTGTAACCTCTGCTCCCGGATTCTTCTTCCAGTTGTACAACCTTACTTCGTTATCGCTAATGTTCATGCCAAGTCCGTAATCGAAATTATCCGGTCCGCGTGCAGCCTTTTCCCATTCGGCTTCGGTGGGCAGCGCGAATATCCATTTCCCTGCCCCAACGCTCTTAGTCAGCCAATGGCAAAAGGCGTTTGCTTCGAACCAGTTTACCTGCACGACCGGCTGATCAGGCTGGCCGAAGCGTTTGAAGTCAGCGTCTGTTGGCTTCAGCAGCGCAGTAGAGTGTGAAGAATTTGCCGCCTTCCATTTTCGCCCGGCGTCGGTCCAGTTGGCATTATCCGAGTATCCGTGAGGGTCAATCAAAAATTCTCTGAACTCAGCGTTGGTAGCTTCGAACGGGTTAATGAAGAAACCGCCCAGCCAAACGTAATGCGGTTCCTGCACGCGCAAGTGGTCGCCGAAAAAAAAGTGACCGCTGGGGATGAACGCAAAGTCCGGCAAGTCTGGCAGCAGCCCGTGCGGAGAGGCTGTCAGAGGCGAACGGATCGTGACGGTAAACGTGCCTTCTTTGTCGGGACCGCCGCGATAACCAACAAGGGGAAGCGGATAGAGGAATGTCCTGGCGGCTTTGTCAACCTTCAAGAAATAATTGCCCCGCGGCAGCCAGATTCGTTCGCCACCTATGGGGGGCATCGCAACCGCGTCTTGAAGGTTGTTCCCCACCTTGAAAAGAGTGAGGTGCGCGCCTGGGATATTTGAGATTATGAGTTCCGTCTCTTCGCGTTCATAGTGCAGACGCTCACGACGCTCGTCGGAACGAAAGTAGAACAGCGAGACTGTGGCGACGATAATGATGAGAGTCGCACCGGCTACGGCGAATAGTTTCTTCATAGCGCATCGGCTTCTTTGACGACGGTTGAAAGATAATGAGTCGCATCAACCGTGCCGGTCGGCTCGAATGACGTTTTGCGCGCGCCTCGCACCGGTACCGCCATCAAATATCCTGCCGTCTCAGCAAGAGTCTAAGAGTTCTATCTCATAGCGAGTGCGCTGCAAGCGCTTATTTCCGCCTCCTGGTCACGGCACCTCACGACGAAAAGAGGAGGCCACCGAAGAGACTAATGCCAGCGTGTACTATCATCGCCGGCACCAGACTCTTCTGCCACAAGGTCAGCGCCCCAAGCCAGAGTGCGAGCAAACTGACGGAGATCATTAGCGCCGGCCCCAAAGAAACATGCCCCACGGCGAAGACAGCGGCCTGAAGCAGCAGTGCTATAGCAGGACTACCTGTCAGTGCTGAAAACTGCCTCATCAGGTATCCGCGGTAAAGAACCTCTTCACAAAAGTTAGTACCAACCGAGAACGCCACCCAGCAGAGCTTCTCAAGCACTCCGTGGGGAAGGAACTGCAGTACTGCGCGAAGCTGATCAGGGTTTGGCCTAAGGAAAGACCCCAGCACGGTGCTGAAGATCATCCAGAGTAGCCAGGCAACGACTGCGATCCCCACATAGCGAGCCCAGCGTCCCGCTGTCCAGGGTGATTGATCGACCAGAGCTCGCACCGAGTGCCCCAACCGACCGATGCCAGTTCGCACAAACCAGAACAACAGCAATTGAATTGCCAGTATCGATCCATAAAGCGGAAGCCTTCCCGATGGGCCTACTAGCTCGTGGCCGCGCAACGCGCGCAGGACCCCTCCAGCGGCCAATACGCCGAGGACAATGAGAACAATCGCGGTGTGCAGCCTTGAGGCGACGAACGCAGGGACAGTTGCTGCTTGTTTCGACTCCCTCGAGTTCACGTGAGCACCATCCTTCTCCGCAGGCTCGAGCTTGCATACCCCACTGCTATTTCCACTGCACGACACTGGGCTTCAGCGGCGAGCCGCCTAACTATCAAATGTCCTGCCGTCTTAGCAGTCTCTGTGCGATGAACAGTGGCGCAACAACCCAAAGGGCGAGCGCGACGAGCAACAGCACTATGCTCAGCCTTTCACCCCCCAGGAATCTCAAAAGCGCCGCGCCGCCAGCGCCGAAGATATCCTTGCCGTTGAGCGTCATCAGGCTGGCGATCCGCACCATGTCCACCGGATTTCCAAACAGCGAGCCGAAGATGAAGGCGTTGGCCGTCCGCTCCTTGAACAGAAACGTCAAGCCAATCACCAGCAGGTCATAGAAGAGGACAAAGAAAAACCAAACAAAGAGCGCTACTCCAAACGCTTTACTCTGGCGCCGGCAGAGTGCTGAGATGAAGGCTGACAAACTCAGAAAGATAAGCGCCAGTAGCAGTGAGAAGGCAACGAACGCGGGATAACGCAATGCTCCCTCAGTTCCAGCCTTCGCTGCGATGATGACACCGGCAAGGCCAAAGCCGACCAGCGTGGCGGTGAAAATCGAAGCGAACAAACCGAGGAATTTGCCGAGCAGGATCTCGCCGCGGGTTACGGGCTGAGAGAATAACAACTCGCCGGCGCTCTTCTCGCTCGTAAAGCTGAGCGTGCCCATCGTCAAGGCCACCAGCGGAACGATGTAGAGCACCATATTGAGCAGGCTCGCCGACGTGCGCGCGAAACCCTGGAAACCGACCGTGCCGACAGTAACCAATCCAAAGTAAGAGATGGTCAGCACCAGAACTCCAAAGACGCCCGCAAACACGAGTGTCCACCGGTTTCGAATATTGATAACCAGTTCCTGCCGAGCGATGGTGGTGATCGCGTTTTTGTCCATCAGCGCAGAGGATCAGAGGTCAGAGATCGGGGATCAGCAAGAGCCTTCTTTACCAACTCCAGCCTCTAATCTCAGGCCTCTTTCATCCTTTCAGGTTGAAAAGATCCTCGAAGCGGATCAGCTTGCCGTGATATCTGTCTGCGGCCTCTTTCGCTTTCGCCTGGTTCTTGAAAGCGATGATGCCGCCGTTCATCGGCGTATTTAATTCCGACGAGCGGACGTAGGAAGCGTCGGTCGCCTTAATCCATTGACGTTCATCGAAGTCCATTACAAAGTAAGCGACAATCTTCGTCGTGTTCTTCTTGCTCTTAATGAAGTTAACCATGCAACCGATGTCGTCGAACTTGAACGCCTGCCCTTCGCTGTCTATGAATTCAGCCGCGTAACGCTTTTCCGAGATGGCCATCTTGCAGTAAGCGCACATGTCCTCGGGCGC
>JBGPYG010000385.1:0-3742 GCA_041493085.1 Pyrinomonadaceae bacterium
CTACGGCCACGAGATTGACGAAAACACAACGCTCCTGGAAGCGAACCTCGGTTGGATCTGCAAACTAAACAAAGGCGACTTTATCGGCCGTGAGGCTCTGGCAAAACAAAAAGACGAAGGCGTGCGGAGGCGTCTGGTCGGTTTTGAAGTGACTGGCCGCGGTATCGCGCGCGATGGACAGGACGTGATGATCGATAGCAAGGCTGTTGGCAAAGTCACGTCGGGAAGTCCGGCTCCTTACTTGAAAAAGAATATCGGCATGGCATACGTTCCCACTGAGTTCGCAAGCGAAGGCCGGCAAATTCAAATCGATGTTCGCGGCAAACTTGTGGGCGCGCAAATTGTGAGGACACCTTTTTACAAACGAGAGAAGTAAGTTTTCAGTTTCCGGCTTTTGATTGTGCTGAACGCCGAAACCCAAAGCTGCAAACGAAAAACTCAAAACGGAAAACTGCGGAGGCATCATGGCTAACATTCCTGACGATTTACACTACAGCAAAGACCACGAATGGGTTCGAATGGAGGGCAACGTTGCCGTCGTCGGGATCACCGACTACGCTCAGGATTCACTTGGTGATGTTGTTTACGTCGAACTGCCAAAAGTAGGCGATGATTTCACCGCCAATGAATCGTTCGGCTCAGTTGAATCGGTTAAGGCAGTCTCGGAAGTATTTTCTCCTGTGTCAGGCGAGATCGTTGGAATCAATGAGGCGCTTGCCGACGCGCCGGAAAACGTTAATCAGAATCCGTATGGTGAAGGCTGGATGATTCGCGTTCAAATGACCAATCCTGGTGAAGTCGACAGCCTTCTGACTGCCGCCGAATATGAAGATTTCACGAAAGCTGAGACGGAGTAAAATTGCGTTACATTCCCAACTCGCCTGAAGAGCGGACCGAGATGCTTCACCAGGTCGGCCTGAATTCGGCGGCAGAATTATTCGATTCCATTCCCGAAGATTTACGCTTATCACGGAATCTAAACACGACCGCGGCTCTTTCAGAGATTGAGCTTTTGGCCGGTTTCGACCGGCTCGCAGCGCGCAACCCGGGAGCAAAGCGCACCAGCTTCCTTGGCGCCGGCGCCTATCAGCACTACATCCCGACGATCGTCGATCACATTATTTCTCGCTCCGAGTTTTTCACGGCCTACACGCCTTACCAGCCCGAAATAGCCCAGGGCACGCTGCAGGCAATCTTCGAATTCCAAACACTCGTTTGTCAGTTGACCGGAATGGAAGTGGCCAATGCTTCCATGTATGACGGCTCAACTGCGCTTGCGGAAGCGGTGTTGATGGCAAAGCGCGTTACCAAGCGATCGAAAGTCGTCGCCTGCGGCGCGATACATCCTGAGTATCTCGACGTAATCACCACTTATGTCCAACATGCCGGCATCGAACTTTTACAGGCGCCGGTCGATTCCAAAACCGGCCTGGCGTCTGATGCGACAGACTTACTTGATGACAAAACCGCTGCACTCGTAGTTCAGTCGCCGAACTTTTTTGGTTGTATCGAGGATGTGGTCGCGCTGGCAGAAAAGGCGCATGCAGTTGGCGCTCTGCTAATCGTGGCGGTCACGGAAGCTATCTCGCTCGGGCTGCTCAAATCGCCGGGAGCGTGCGGCGCAGACATCGTCGTTGCCGAAGGACAATCGTTTGGCGTGCCACTTTCGTTTGGCGGGCCCTATGTCGGCCTGTTCGCAACGCGCGAGAAGTATGCGCGACAGATTCCCGGCCGTCTGGTTGGTGAAGCTTACGATAAAGAAGGACGACGCGGCTTTGTTTTGACTCTCGCAACGCGTGAGCAACACATCCGACGTGAGAAGGCGACTTCAAACATTTGCACGAACGAAGGACTAATTGCTCTGGCGAGTACAGTCTATTTGGAAACGATGGGGCGACGCGGGCTTCAGGAAGTGGCCGCGCAGTGTGCACAAAAAGCCGCCTACACGGCGAAACGAATCGGGGAGCTTGAAGGGTTTTCAATTCCCTTCACTGGCCCGCGCTTCAATGAGTTTGTCGTGCGCGCGCCGGTGGCAGCGAAGCAGTTGCTCTCCAGTCTGGCGTCCGAAAGCAACATCACCGGCGGCTTGGCGTTGTCTCGCTATTACCCGGATCTGCCGAATGACTTTCTTGTTAGCGTAACAGAAATGAATTCGCGCGCTCAGATTGATGCGCTGGTCGAGGCGCTAAGTATCATTTCAAACCACAAAGACACGAAGACACAAAGCTAACAATGTTGCCGACCTTTGTGCCTTCGTATCTTAGTGGTTAATCGTCGCTTATGAAATCTGACATCACCAAAGTTACTACCCACATCAACCCCAATGAGGCTCTGATCTTTGAGCGCTCGCAGCCGGGGCGCATCGGCTATCGCTTGCCACCGCTCGACGTGGACGAACAGCCGCTTGGCGAAATTGTCCCGCAGGAGTTTCTGAGAGACGACGATCTGGAAGGTGTGCCGGAAGTAAGTGAAGTCGATGTGATTCGCCACTTCGTGCGCATGTCCACCTGGAACTACTCCATCGATCAGGGGATGTACCCGCTCGGTTCCTGCACCATGAAATACAATTCGCGCTTAAATGAAAAGGTCGCGCGCATTTCTGGGTTCGCCGAACTTCACCCTCTAAGCGAAACCGAAGACGCGCAGGGCGCGCTCGAAGTTATTTACAAGTTGCAGGAGGATCTGGCGGAGATTACGGGCTTGCCCGGCATTTCGCTGCAACCTGCGGCCGGCGCCCACGGCGAGATGACGGGTGTGATGATTATTCGCGCGTTCATTGATGCGCGCGACGGCGAGGGCGGGTCTGCCAAACGCCGCACCATGCTGATTCCCGACTCGGCCCACGGCACTAATCCAGCTTCCGCGCATCTGTCCGGCTTCTCCGTTAAGACGATCCGATCCACCGCTGAGGGCTTGACGGATCTCGATCATTTGCGCGAGCTGTGCGGAGTTGGTGACGTTGCCGGACTCATGCTGACCAACCCAAACACACTTGGGCTCTTCGAGAGAAACATACAGGAGATTTGCCGGATCGTGCATGATGCGGGCGGACTCGTTTACATGGATGGGGCAAACATGAACGCGCTGGTGGGCGTGGCGCGGCCCGGTGACATGGGCGTTGACGTCATCCATCTGAACTTGCACAAAACGTTTTCGACCCCACACGGCGGCGGTGGCCCGGGCTGCGGCCCGTGCTGCTGCACTAAGGAACTTGAAGCGTTTTTGCCGGTGCCCCGGATCATCAGAACCCGGAGCGGTAGCGACGGGCTCCGAACTCCAGACTCCGGACTCCAGACTTCAGACTCTGTTTTCAAACTCGATTTCAACTACCCGCAATCGATCGGCCGCGTGAAGGCGTTCTTCGGCAACTACGGAATGATGTTGCGGGCCCTGGCCTACATTCAAACCCACGGTTACGACGGTTTGCGCGAAGCGACTGAAGCGGCGGTCCTCAATGCGCGCTACATTGCGCAAGGGTTAACGAGCGATTACGAAAAACCCTTCGACGCTCCGCCCATGCACGAGGTGGTTTTCACAGACAAGCGGCAGACGCGCAAAGGGGTTCACACGCTCGACATCGCCAAGCGCCTGATCGACTACGGCTTCCATCCGATGACGATCTACTTCCCGTTAATTGTTCAGGGAGCCATGCTCATTGAGCCGACAGAATCGGTCGGCAGGCAGGAACTGGATCAGTTTATCGACGCCATGCGATCGATTGCACGCGAGGCAGTTGAGGATC
>JBGPYG010000020.1:0-20160 GCA_041493085.1 Pyrinomonadaceae bacterium
AATTGCGTCCAAGATCCGTTTCTCAACGCGCAGGCCCTGTTCGACAAGTTCACTGAATTCGGCTGGAACGAGCGTGCCGGGGCCGGCAACACTAACTGTGGCGCCAAGCTTGGTGAGCAGATGAATGTTGGAACGAGCGACGCGCGAATGAAGTACATCACCGAGGATCGCGACCTTCAGACCTTCAATGCGGCCCTTGTATTCGCGAATCGTCAAGGCGTCCAACAGCGCCTGGGTGGGATGCTCATGCGAACCATCGCCGGCGTTGACAATGGGCGCGTTGCCCATCCTCGCCAGGTGGTGTGGAGCGCCCGCCATCGAATGACGCACGACAATGCAGTCAGGCGACATCGCCTCCAGGTTGCGCGCCGTGTCGAGGAGTGTTTCGCCCTTGCTCACGCTGGAAGTGGAAACGTTGATGTTGATTGCGTCGGCAGAAAGGCGTTTGGCTGCGATTTCGAAGGAGGTTCGGGTTCGCGTGGACGATTCGAAGAAGAGATTGATGACTGTGCGTCCCCGCAGCGCGGGCACCTTCTTTATTTCGCGACGAGAGATATCGCGAAAAGTTTCCGCCGTGTCGAGCAGGTGCGTGATCTCGCCGGCTTCGAGTTCGCGTATACCTAACAAGTGTTTACGGTTGAACGTACTAGTCATGTCGCAAGCAGTAAACTAAACCACGAAGACACAAAGACACAAAGATCTAACTGGCAAACTGTATGTTTGCTATTTCTCGCTCTTCTTTGTGCCTTCGTGTCTTTGTGGCAAATCATAGCGCACAAAAAAGCGGCCATCGCTGGCCGCTATTGCTTATCCCGTTTCTCCCGGCGGTCGTTCGACGATTACAACGCCTTCTTCTTCATCAAACTCCTGGAGCATCACTTTTATTATCTCGCTCTTTTTCGTCGGTACTAACTTGCCAATGTAGTCCGCCTGTATGGGCAGCTCGCGATGCTCTTTGCCGCGATCGATGAGTACCGCAAGTTGCACGCGTTTTGGCCGGCCAAAATCAATTAACTGGTCGAGCGCCGCGCGGATCGTGCGGCCGGTGTAAAGCACGTCATCGATCAGGACGATGTTGCGGTTCTCAATATCGCCGGGCAGGTCCGTGCGGTTAACAATGGGTTTGGCGCCGACCGTCGAAAGATCGTCGCGATAGAGCGTTATGTCTACAATCCCGACCGGCGGGCGGTCTCCTTCGAGATCCGCGATCTTATCGGCCATGCGTTCCGCGAGCGGCACCCCTCGGCGCCGGATGCCCACCAGATACAGATCGCCGGCGCCGTGATTTTCTTCAACAATTTCTGAAGCGAGGCGGGCGAGCGCGCGATTGATTCGCGGACTATCCATGATGCGGGCCTTCTCGATGAAATCCATTTCGCCGGATACTAACAAGAAGAATCTTGCGTTACAAGCTGAACACCGTAAGCTTTAGTACTCGTTCTCATAATTAGGCGACCCGAGGTCGATTCATCACTTGAAACTAGCATCCGTCGAATCCACCACCCCAATTCGGGCTGCCAGTTTGGGAACCCCGGTCCGCTTGGTTCTCTTTTGAGCGGCGCTTTGAAGCTGAGGTTGTTCTCAAACTTGCTCAGTACTAGTCGATGGTCTCTTGCTTCATTTGGAATCCCGGGTTATTCTTTCGCGGAAACTCAACGCTCTACCCGCTGAATCCTCTAAAGGAAACCCCAGTAGATGCCCTTGACGAAAACTAATCAGGCGGTTCTCTCAGCGTGTTATGAGTACCTCCTTGTCACGGTACCGGTTGGCTTGTACATAGCACTCGAAGCCAAGCATGACCGGGAAATATCGCTATTCGTTACGTCGCCCGAATGGGCGATGGCGACGATTTTCCTTTTGTTCCAGGGGATATCCCTCTACTTCCGTCACTTGACCAACTCCGGTGCCAAGGTTTCTGCAATTAACATTAGCTTGCTCTCCCTGATCTCGCTGGTCGTTATGACGGTCACTGTGGTCAATGCTTATACGTCTCTAGCAGCGTTTGAAAACACGGGAGGATCGATTGGAGTTAGGTTGCTGATGTTTGTTGCAGTCTCGGCGGCGTTCCTAATCCTGGTGAGCGGGGCGAAGCTTTATTCCATCAGGCGGGAGGACAAGAAAGGTGGGTAAAAACTACGAGAGAAGGTTTCTTGGGGACCTGGACGCTGCGACAGATCAGGATTTCAAGAGTCATTTTGTTGAATCCGACGATCTCAAACGGATAAGAACCAATGGATCCGATGTGATTTATGGCTCTAAAGGGGTTGGCAAAACCGCTCTCTGTCGAGCTCTTGCCGAAATCAACAAGTCCTTTTTCTATGCTACCAAGATTGTTGACCTTGATCAGATCAGCTTTGCCGCTGTCCACGTAGCGCTTTCAAAATTGAAAGATACAACCCAGACTGAAGTTCCCACGTTGGCCCGAAACACCTGGCGGAATGTGCTTGCGATGTATTGTCTGGAAGCTGTCGCGGCTGAACTGCCTACGTCAAGTCCCCTAAGACACCGAATTGGGGCACTTCTGGATAATGAAGGCTTTAGTGGCTCAGATTCGAATAGCCGTTTGATGGGCCAGATAGAGCGATTCCTTATTGGTATCGCTGAGGCGGGCCTCGAGGAAGACTCACCCACACCTTTGGGGCTTAGCGGAAAACAGCGGAATGTAGTAAACACCTTTCCATCAAGTCCGGATGTACAAGCAGCGCTAACAGAAGCGTCGCACATCGTTGAGAAGTCTGGAAAGTACGTTCTGGTTTGCGTGGACGGGTTTGACTCTATCATCGACCACACGCCCGAATCACGCCGGGCAATCTTTGCCGGTTTGATCGATGCGATTCACAAATCATCCAGGGATCCATTGCTTGCGAAAGCCTTTTGCTTCAAGGCTTTTCTGCCCCAGGAACTGGCGGACGACGCTCTCGATATTCTGTGGGACTCTGACAAGCACATTTTTAATACGCATTACCTTCGCTGGGCTGAACCGGACTTTCAGAATTTTCTTAAGAAGCGCTTACTTTTGTATTCTCGGTCTAAGAGCACTCAGTTCCTTGACGTTTGGCACGAATACATGCCGGACAAAGTGCGTAACGATAGCCATAATTCGGAGGAACAATCCTTTAGCTACATATTGCGACACACCCTATATCGACCACGGCAGGTGTTGGCACAGTTACAAATGATTCTTGATAAGTGGGATGAGACTTCCGACTCGTTTAGAGTTGACCCCAGTTTCATTCCGCCAGTCATTGCCAGCACTAACTACAGGATGGCCAAAGGGGTTGTCGCTCAATTGGAAATAAGGCACCCGGGACTGAGTACCTTCCTCCAATCATGGAGCGGTAGACCTATTACCGTAGCCGTTGGCGACTTTCAAGAGCGAATGATCAAGTTTATGAGTTACCTCACACCACAGGACGTTAATGGTGTGTTTGATGATTTCTTCAATTTCGGCATCTTTGGGATTGCGTCTAGAAAGCCCCCAATCAAAGGATCTGAACAGACCTGTTTCAGGTTTGGGTACGTCGGAGATCGCCTGGCGCGCAACATAAACACTTCCGTGGACGAAAACGACCTACTGGCTTTGAGTCCAATGTTTCGCGAGTATTGCGGCTGTACTCCTTCTGAATACGGCATCGTGGTGCCGGTCGAGAACTAAAGCAATCCATTGCGAAGCCGTTCGCCAGTAAATCTGCGCTAGTGGTTGTTGCGAACTCCCATTCCCAACTTCTTGATTTTGCTTGTTACCGTCTTCTCCCTCTGTTAGTCTCACGTGGTTTTAATCTAGGGAATCTAGACAGAGCTGGCCCTTCATGCTCTATCGCTCATTGCTGCGACCTTTACTCTTTCGCTTGCCACCCGAGACGGCCCACGAACTGGCGCTCAATTCCCTTTCCTTCGCTCCGGCACTTACAAAAACCCTTTTAGGTGACCGTTTCAAACGCAGCCCTTTTGGAAAGCTGCGGCGGTTTGGCTTGACGTTCTCCAACCCCGTCGGTCTCGCGGCAGGATTCGACAAAGATGGAATTGCACTCGCGTCTCTCGCCGCGCTCGGGTTTGGTTTCATTGAAGCTGGTACCGTGACTTATCATCCGCAACCAGGCAACGAGCGGCCTCGCCTGTTCCGGCTGCCGCTGGACAAAGCGCTAATCAATCGCGCCGGCTTCAACAACGAGGGCGCCGCAGCGTTTGCTCAACGCGTGAAGAACAGCAAGCCCGATTGTGTTCTGGGTGTTAGCATCGGCAAGAGTAAGGTAGTGGCGCTCGAGGATGCGGTTGATGATTACCTGAAGAGTTTTGAGGCGGTGTACCCGATCGCTGACTACGTAGCAGTGAACGTCAGTTCGCCAAACACTCCTCGTTTGCGAGAGCTGCAACAAGCGGACCAGCTTAACGAACTCTTGCAGGCGCTTCAGGAACGGAATCTACAACTAGCCGCCCAACCTGACGGGCGCGGGGTCTTGCCTTTGTTAGTAAAGCTTTCGCCGGATCTCGATCGCGAAGAACTGCAAAACATCGTGGCCGTGGGCCAGAAAAACGACGTTGCAGGACTGATCGCGACTAATACCACTACAGCCCGAGCGCAACTGCGGACCCCCGCTGAAGAGGTGCGGGCGTGTGGCGAAGGAGGACTTAGCGGGGCGCCACTGAGGCTGAAGTCACTGAACATAATTGCGACGCTCTACAAACTGACCGGAGGCTCGCTGCCGCTTATTGGCGTAGGCGGAATCTTCACTGCCGAGGATGCCTGGGAGATGATCGGCGCCGGTGCGAGCTTGCTGCAAATCTATACCGGGTTTATTTATGAAGGGCCGTCAATCGCTAAGAAAATAAATGAAGGCCTCCGGCAAATTGTCTCGAGCAAAGGTTTCGTCTCGCTGGACGAAGCAGTGGGCTCCCGCGCAAAAGAGTTTGCAGGAGGCTAAATTCTGGTGCCTGTGCCGCCTGATGTGCAGAAGGATGAAATATGAAAGCAAACAAACTGATTGTCGCTCTTGATGTAGAGAATGCTCAAAAGGCTCGAGAGCTTGTGAGCATGCTTCGCGGAATTGTGGGAATGTTCAAAATCGGCTCGCAGTTATTCACCGCCGCCGGTCCCAGCCTGGTGCGGGAAATTGTAAACTCCGGCGAACGAGTATTTCTCGATCTTAAATTTCACGACATTCCCAATACCGTTGCTGCCGCAGGCGTGGAAGCGACGCGCCTCGGGGTTTCAATCTTCAATCTTCATACGGCGGGTGGAAGCGAGATGATGCGTCGCACAACCCAGGCCGTTGCGGAGTGCGCGCATTCTGAACGACTCACTCGACCCTCAATCATCGCCGTCACCGTTCTAACGAGCGCCAACGCCGCTACGCTGGCTGAGGTCGGATACAGTGCCGATCCAGAGGAACTGGCTCCTCGACTCGCGTTGCTTGCCGAAGCGAGTGGAATGGATGGCGTAGTCGCTTCACCACGTGAGGTTAGAATAATTCGCTCGGTTGTGAAGAAGCCTGACTTCATCGTAGTCACACCGGGAGTTCGACCGAGCGGATCAGCTCTTTTCGACCAGAAGCGCGTAACAACTCCGCGCGAGGCAATGATTGCCGGCTCTGATTACATCGTCGTGGGTCGCCCGATTATCGACGCGCCGAACCCGGCCGGGGCGGCACGCCAGATCCTCGAAGAGATGGAGATGAGCGCGGTAAATACCGCTTCGATTTGAAGGAACTGAACCTTTCAAGCGGCGTGTACAATTCTGGGCGAGCAGGCTGCGCAATTTGTTCTGATCGCATTTTGCACTATGATTCAAAGGTGACCCAAAGTTTGAAACTCGCGACTGCTTGTCTTTTGTTGGTCCTCGGAGCGTTCGCTTTACCGTCCTCCGCTCAACAGACAGATGACCTGGCTTCCCAGCCATTCTCTCCGGCTCCTTACCGCGTCGGCGAACGCCTGACCTACAACGTCTCCTTTTCAAACTTCATTAGCGCCGCTCACGTGGAGCTGCTCGTGGCTGCACGCGGAGCTTTCTTCGGACGCGAAGGCATTCAATTAAAAGCCCACGTTGAAACCAGCGGCGTGGTTAGTGCGGCGTTATTTGCGATAAACAACGACTACACAACCTACGTCGATCCAGCACCCGGTTTGCCTTTTCGCAGTCAACAAACAATTCGCGAGACCGCGCGCACCGCGGACACGGTTGCCGACTTCAATCAACCGGCGGGAACCGCTGCCAATCCGTCGAAAAGCGCCGGCGAGCTTCCAGGGACATACGACTTCCTGTCAGTTGTTTATCGTATCAGGGCTTTGCCGCTCACGGTTGGTTCTACCTACACACTTTCCGTGCGCAATGAAAACCAGAACTATCAAATCGAAGTTCGGGTGACGGGACGGGAAATGATCAAAACCAACGTGGGGTCATTCAATACGGTCCTGTCCCAGGTTCGCGTGAAGAACGAATCGCAGGGGAATAGTTATGGCATGAAGGCTTACTTCAGCGACGACCAAAGACATATCCCCGTTTTGATAGCCTCTCGTCTCTCGGCGGGGGAAATCCGGGCCGAACTAGCCGGATCAGGATTCGTCCCGACTCCCGCCGTCCCGCCAACCCCGCGACCCAGGCCAGCCACGGAAACGGCCCTGACGAAACCGCCAACAGTGATTCCCGGCACACCCCAAAGCGAAGAGGTTGGGATAGACGATTTGCCTTTCAAGGTGGGCGAGCAGTTGAACTACCAGGTGTTTCTGCCAAACATTCCCGCGCCGGTCGCAACTGCGACATTTCACGTGCGTGCGCGCTCGAAGTATTTCGATAAGGATGGTTTGCTGTTTACAGTTAATGCGCAAACTACTAACGCACTGCAAAAGCTCTTTGCCGCAAGCGACACGATGAGTTCTTATGTCGATCCAAAAACCTTGCTTCCCTTCCATACGGAATTGAGTTTTAACGAAGGGCGCCGCCGCTTTACCGCTAAGCTCGCGATAAACCAGGATTACGGCACAGCTACTACGGAGCAAGGCGAGCGGATCGAGATACCTATCGGCACGCACGATTATCTTTCCTACTTCTATCTGGTGCGCACATTGAACCTGACCCCTCCGAAACGCAGCGCCATATCGATCCTCGTAAACAACAAGCCGAAGACGCTTTTCATCACTGCCCTGAAGCGGGAAAATGTGCAACTGGGTTCGCAGACAATTCCCGCAATCCAGGTCTCACTCACCACCGATGACGCTCAAGGCGACAAGTTTCAAATTCGCGGCTGGATCAGCGACGACCGACGGCGCTTGCCCCTGCGGCTCACCGCGATCACTGAACTTGGCCCCGTGCAGGCTGATCTCGCGATCATCCCTGTTACAAACCAATAGCCAGCACCGAAATCAGCATTTGCCCCTAGATCCCCTCCGTCTTAAGTTTTGAAATTGAAAACTGTTTTCAATTAGGCTATACTCCCAGCGGCATTCGGGTGCAGTCGGGCTGCGCCGACAAGATCAATAATTCCCGGAGGTTTTACGCCATGCTTAACTCATTCATTATTGTTTTTCGCGAGGGCTTCGAGTCCTTTCTGCTTGTCGCCGTCATCCTTTCCTACCTGCGTAAGTCTGGCCAAAGGTGGCTGACATCGTCTGTTTACATCGCGATAGTCCTGGCTTTGTCCGCTAGCGCGGCGCTCGGTTACGTGCTCAGAAACGGTGTTAGCGATTCAGCTTTGGAAAGAATCTTCGGCTTGGGGGTCGGCGGGTATGTCAGTAGTTTTCTCGCGAACGAATCGCTGCGCGAAGGCATTCTGGGCATAGTCGCGATGGTCATGGTCGGGAGCCTGGTGATTTACATGTGGCGAACCGGACCGAAGGTTCAGGAAAGAATGCGGACACGTCTCGGTGCTGTTTCATCGCGCAGTTCGCGAATCGCCGCCATCGCCGGAGTGTTTCTCTTCACATTTCTAATGATCACGCGCGAAGGAATGGAAACTGCGCTCATGCTATTGCAGGTGCACGGCTCGGAAATGCTCAGCGGGGCGCTACTGGGGCTTTGTGCCGCTGGCGGGTTTGCCTGGAGTTGGGCGAAATTCGGACATCTGATCAACGTCAAAAGATTCTTCCAGGTCACCGGCATATTCCTTCTGCTGTTCATGCTGCAAGTGGGCATCTATTCTTTCCACGAGTTCTCTGAAGCCGGACTGCTTCCCAATAGCGACGTGCTTCACGCGGCCACAGAAAAATTCTCGCCCGATGGTTTGTACGGAAAGTGGTTTTCGCTCGCGATGGTTTCACTGTGCGCGCTTTGGTTACTGGGAGGTTGGTTGAAGGATCGATTGAAACCCCCTCACCACAGCACTATTCGTCTGGGAGAAACATAGAACGAACGCTTATCGAGAAGGACAAGTTCGCAGAAGCGCCAACTACAAAAGGGGTCTGCTCCCGAATGCAGACCCCCTTCTTTTTACTGGCGTGCTTGTCAGTTAACTAACTTTTCCGTCGCCAGATTGAATCTCGACTAGAGAGAATTCGACGAGGGTTTGCTGGAGCCCTTGAACTGGCGGGCTAATTCACGCTTAAGCAATTTACCGGTGGGACCTTTGGGAATCTCCTTGACGAACCGAACAGTCTTGGGGCATTTGTAATCCGCCAGTTGAGCCTGGCAAAAGGCGATGATTTCTTCTTCAGTCGCTTCCCTGCTCTCGTTGAGCACGATAAAGGCGGCGACCTCCTCGCCGTAGAGTTGATCCGGCACTCCGATGGTCGCGGCAGCGGCGACTGCGGGATGCTGATACAAGACTTCATCGATCTCTCGGGGATAGATGTTCTCACCACCGCGTATGATCATGTCACTCTTGCGATCGACAATGTAGAAGAAGCCATCCGCATCGCGATAGCCGACGTCGCCGGTGTGAAACCAGCCGTTGCGAAACGCGGTCGCGGTTGCCTCCGGATTCCGGTAATAGCCTTTCAGAATGTTCTCGCCGCGCAAGACAATTTCGCCGAGTTCTCCATCAGCCACGTCCTTGTCCTGCTCATCTACGATCTTCATCTCGTTCCCGATCGGCTTGCCGCAGGAACCGGGCCTGCGTCGCTCATCGGGCGGATTAAACGTGGAGCGACAGGTTGACTCCGACAGTCCGTATCCTTCAATCACCAGACAATTAAAAGTCTCTTCGAAACGTTTCATAACTTCCGCGGGAACAGGCGCTGAGCCGCACATAGCAAACCGGAGCTGATCGGTCTTCAAGCCTTTGGGAACGCCATCAGGATAGGTAGTCAGCAGCATCGACAGCATTGTCGCTACCGAACCAAACGATGTGATCTGATAGCCGGAGACGATTTGCCAGAAGCGCGACGCGGAAAACCTTGGACTGACTACGGTTGAACCGCCCGCGTACAGGGCCGACATCGTAGTGACTGACACCGCGTTCATGTGAAAAAGCGGCATGATAGTCAACAACCGATCGTCTTTGGTGAAACCGAGCCACTGGCTGATCTGCCTGGCGTTGGCGATCAAATTTCCATGCGTTAATAAACATCCCTTTGGTTTCCCCGTGGTGCCGGATGTGTAGATGATGATCGCGTCATCATCGAGGTTGATCGGGGTGAGCGGTAGGGGCACGGCATGCCGTGCCCCTACTTCAGCATCGCTGAAGTCGCGAGTCGCCTCAGACTCATCTTCGAACATAACTATCGCCTGTAGCGCGGGTAGCTCACCGCGAATGGTCTCGATTGTTGGCAGGAAATCGGGATGGACTAAAAGCGCCTTCGCCTCTGAATCGGAAATGACAAAAGAGATTTCCTGGGCCTTCAACAAGGAATTTATCGGGCCTGCGATAGCGCCCAGTTTCCAACAGGCAAAATACGCGATGATGTACTCCGCACTGTTTGGCATTAAGAGACTCACCACGTCGCCGCAACGCACACCTTTGGCTGCCAACAAGCGCACGGCTCTGTCAACGGCGGCCTCGAATTCCGCGTAAGTAAATGTCCGGGCATCCGCTTCGGAAAAGAGGAAGTGTTTGTCCGAAGCCTCGCTCACGCGTTGTTGCAGCAAGTGCGCGAGATTCTTGTGAGCGGCTTCTTGTTCGCGGGTTATGGTTTCGTTGGTCATCTTTTCAGCAGCGTAACTTTGAACGATCTTGGACTGCGCTGGCAAGCGCAGGCACACTGATCCACGAACATACACGAACCAACACGAATGAAGACGAAAATCCAGTTAGTGTCATTTCGTGTGATTTCGTGGATCGTATCGTCGAGTGGTATATTTTCTGCACATCCAGCTCCAATATCTTTCGAAGGCGTAACTAATCTTCAATGGATAACTATCGCAACTTTATCAACGGCCAGTGGGTCGAGTCCGCATCGTCGAAGAGCGTCAATAACGTCAATCCAGCGAATACGGATGACGTGATTGGCTCAGTGAAACAAGCCACGCGAGACGAAGCGAGGCGCGCAGTGGAGTCGGCCGCGGAAAACTTCGCCGGCTGGCGCGCTACCCCGGCGCCATCGCGGGGCAGGATTGTGGCGCGGGCTGCTCGCCTGTTGGAAGATCACAAGGAAGAGTTGGCGCAAATTCTGACTCGAGAGGAAGGCAAGACGTTGGCCGAATCGCGCGGAGAGTTGCAGCGCTCAATCAATGTCGCCGAATTTTGCGCCGGCGAATCCCGGCGAATGAACGGCGAAACGATTCAGTCTGAACTGCCCTCAAATTTCGCGTACACCATCAGGCAGCCGCTGGGTGTGGTGGCTTGCGTTACACCCTGGAATTTTCCAGTGGCCATTCCGGTTTGGAAGATCGCGCCCGCGCTGGTTGCCGGAAACACCGTAGTCTTCAAACCTGCAACGCTCACGCCGGCAACAGGAGTGCGCATCGTGGAATTATTCGCCGAGGCGGGGATACCTCCGGGAGTTTTGAACCTGGTGTTGGGCTCGGGCTCCGAAGCCGGCGACGAGATCATCAATCACCCGGCAGTGAAAGCGGTTTCCTTCACCGGCTCAAACGAGGTGGGAATTCGTCTCTACGAAGAAGTCTCAAGGCGCGGCGCAAAAGTTCAATGCGAAATGGGCGGCAAGAATCCGGTGATAATTCTGGAAGACGCCGATCTCGATCTTGCGGTTGAATCGACGGCACAGGGTGCGTTTGGATCGTCAGGACAACGTTGCACCGCCACCAGTCGCGCGGTTGTGGTTCACGATATTGCCGACGAGTTCGTTGAGCGCATCGCGAAGCGGGCCGCGTCGATGCGAATCGGGGATGGAATGGACCCAAACACCGAGATGGGCCCAAGCGTGGATGAGGGCCAGTTTAAGACAGTTCTGAAGTACATCGAGATCGGACGCGAAGACGGCGCCACGCTTGTTTGCGGCGGCTCCCGCGCCACCGGCGACGGTCTCGACAAAGGCTTCTTTGTGAACCCGACTGTCTTCGATCACGTGACCCCGGACATGCGCGTCGCGCGCGAAGAAATCTTCGGCCCGGTGCTGTCAGTCCTGCGCGTGAAAGATTTCGAAGAGGCGATGCAGGTGGCGAATGACACTGAATACGGACTCTCGTCGTCAATCTTTTCGAACGATGCGGCGCGCATCTTCCGTTTTGTTGACGAGATCGAGACCGGCATGACGCACATCAATTCGCCGACTACAGGTGGCGAAGCACATATTCCATTTGGCGGCATCAAAGGAACCGGCATCGGCGATCGCGAACAGGGATCGACCGCGCTGGATTTCTATACAGAATTGAAAGTTGTCTACGTGGATTACACCGGGCGCAAGCGCGAAGGTAACCTTTATTAGTCGTCTGTGGCGGGATGCCCGCTCATACTGGGACCGCGGGCGCCTCGCCCGCATCAAGCAGCGGGTTCACTCAAGGCTCGGTTGAATCTGAAAACTCCGACGAAGTGGCATTCAACGAAAGCGGGCGAGGCGCCCGCGGTCCCAGTATGAGCGGGCTTCGCATTAATGGAGAACCAATGAGCACAGTTGAAACCAAAAGCTCGCAATCCGAAACCGTCCGCAAGCACAAAGAGTTTCTCTTCCCTGCGGTTGCTACCTACTACGAGGAACCGCTCGCGCTCGTGCGCGGCGAAGGCTTTCATGTTTGGGATGATCAGGACAACAAGTACCTCGACTGTTTTGGCGGCGTGCTCACGGTTAGCGTCGGCCACGCAAATCCGAAGGTTAACGAAGCGATCATCAACCAGGTCAAGACGCTGCAACACACCTCAACGCTTTACGCCAACAAGCCGCAATCAGATCTCGCCGAGAAGCTCCACCAGATAACGCCGGGCCGTCTGAAGAAATCTTTCTTCACCAACAGCGGCACCGAAGCTGATGACACGGCCATCCACGCGGCAAAACTCGCCACCGGCCGTCATGAGATTGTTGTCTTGCGTCACAGCTACAGCGGCCGCTCAGCAACGTCGCTTTCCGCTATGGGTCATGCACCGTGGCGGCCTCTGCCGGCTCAGGTCGCCGGCTTTGTCCACGCGCCCGCGCCTTATTGCTATCGTTGTCCATTCAAACTTACTTACCCGGAGTGTGGTCTGGCCTGTGCCAACGACATTGAAGAGTTGATCATGACGAGCACGCACGGCGAGATCGCTGCGTTCATGGCGGAACCGATTCTTGGCGTCGGTGGTTTCATTGTTCCACCGCCGGGATATTTTGAACGCGCCGTGGAGATCACGCGCAAGCATGGTGGGCTCTTTATCGCGGACGAAGTGCAAACTGCCTGGGGACGAACAGGAGATAAGTGGTTTGGTATTGAACACTGGGACGTCGAGCCCGACATCATCACGTCCGCAAAAGGACTTGGTAATGGAGTACCCATCGGCATCACAGTCGCCACACCCGAAGTTGCTGACAAGTATCCCGGACTGACTTTCTCAACCTTTGGCGGCAACCCTGTCTCGATGTCCGCGGCGCTTGCGGTTATTCGCGTAATTGAAGAAGAAGATTTGAAGACGAACGCAGCGGTCGTGGGTGCCTACTTGCGCCAACGTCTGGATGAACTTAAGGACAAACACACCTCCATCGGAGACGTGCGCGGCATGGGGCTGATGCAGGGCCTTGAACTTGTGAAGGATCGCGAAAGGAAGGAACCGGCGCCGCAGACCGTCGCGAAAGTTTTTGAAGAGGCTAAGCGCCGCGGCGTTTTGATTGGCAAGGGCGGCCTCTACGGCAACGTGATCCGAACGGGCATGATGCTCAACTCGACGAAGGATCACGTTGACCAGATGATTGCTGCGCTGGATGCCGGGTTCGCGAGTCTCAACTAACGAATCCCAATCTCCGAGATTCAACTATCAGCCGCGGATTAAGGCGGATTACGCGAATCTGAAAAACTTTTCTGAGCTTGTAGTTCTTGCTTTCGATCTGATCCGCGTTTATCCGTGCAAATCTGCGGCTGGTTGGTTTTCTGAGCCACTCTTGTAGCAATTTCCAGTGAAACTAGAAGTCCCCGTCTCACGTATTAATGTTTCGGTTTCGATTCTCTATCCCTTTAATCAATCCATGAAAGAGGTTCTATGACAAGTTTCTACCGCAAATCCCTGGTATTTGTTTTGGCTGTTCTATGCGCTGGCCTGTTGACTGTGGCCTCGCCGCGCGCAGCCTTCGGTCAAAGCGGGACGCAGCCTCCAATAATTGACCGCGAGTTATTCTTCGGCGACCCGGAGATCTCCGGCGCCCAGATTTCCCCCGACGGCAAGTTCATCGCCTTTGTGAAGCCCTTTAAGGGCACTCGCAATATCTGGGTCAAACGGACCGAGGACCCATTCGACGCGGCAAAACCCATTACCGCCGACAAGAGCCGGCCGGTCACACAGTATTTCTGGAGCCGCGATAGCAAGTACATCTTGTTCGCGCAGGACAAGGCCGGTGACGAAAACTACCTGGTCTATGCGGTCAACCCTGCCGAAAGCCCGGCTGCCGGCGAGGACGTGCCTGCCGCCCGCAATCTAACGGACGCGAAGGGTGTGCGCGCCGCTATTTATGCCGTCCCGCGCAGTGAACCGGATGCGATCTACATCGGACTAAACGATCGCGACCCTGCCTGGCACGACCTCTACAAAGTAAAAATCTCTACCGGCGAACGCACCCTGGTTCGCAAGAACACCGAACGCATTACAAGCTGGGTTTTTGATCTGAAGGATCAACTGCGAATGGCGACGCGCGCCGCCGACAATGGCGACACGGAAGTTTTGCGCGTTGACGATAACGGCTTCAGCAAAGTTTATTCCTGCAACGTCTTTGAGAGTTGCGGACCCGTGCGTTACCACAAAGACGGCCAGCGAGTTTATTTTGAAACCAACAAAGGCGCGAACATCGATCTGAGTCGATTGGAGCTTTTCGATCCGGCTACCGGCAAAGAAGAGTTAGTCGAATCTGATCCGCTGAAGCACGTGGACTTCGGCAACGCTAACTTCTCGGAAGTAAGCGACGATCTTATAGCCACGTCTTACGACGACGAACGCCAGCGAATCTACTGGAAGGACAAATCCTTCGAAGCCGATTACAAACTGCTGCGGAAGAAGTTGCCGGGCAAGGAGATTGGCTTCGCTTCGGGCACAAAGGATGAGCGTCTCTTCTTGATTGTTGCCAGCAGCGACACCGAACCGGGTGAGCGTTATCTGTTTGACCGGACGACGAAAAAGTTAACTCTGCAATATCGGATTCGCGAGAGGCTTAACCGCGACTATCTCGCGCCGATGACCGCGGTCCGCTACAAGTCGTCTGACGGGCTTGAGATTCCTGCTTATCTAACCTTACCCAAAGGCGTTCCGGCAAAGAATCTGCCGGCTATTGCGTTGCCCCACGGCGGACCCTGGGGCCGAGATTCCTGGGGCTACAATAGCATTGCACAGTTTCTGGCAAACCGTGGTTATGCGGTTCTGTCACCAAACTTCCGCGCGTCAACCGGCTACGGTAAAACGTTTCTCGACGCTGGTAATAAACAATGGGGAGACAAGATGCAGGACGATGTAACCTGGGGCGTGAAGTATCTCGTGGCCCAGGGCATCGCCGACCCGAAACGCGTGGGCATCATGGGTGGATCCTACGGCGGCTATGCCACGCTTGCAGGCGTTACGTTCACGCCCGATCTTTATGCGGCGGCAGTGGACATTGTTGGCCCATCCAATCTTGTAACCCTCCTGGAAACCATCCCTCCCTACTGGGAGTCGATTCGCAAACTTTTCTATGCGCGCATGGGCGATCCCGCCACGCCAGAAGGCAAAGCGCAACTCGAACGGCAGTCACCACTCAATCACGCCGCCAAGATAAAGACACCGCTACTCGTGATCCAGGGCGCAAACGATCCGCGCGTCAATAAACGCGAGGCTGATCAGATTGTTATCGCACTGCGCGATCGCAATTATCCGGTTGAATACCTGGTGGCGCCGGATGAAGGTCACGGCTTTGCGCGGCCTATTAACAACATGGCGATGTTTGCTACCACCGAGAAGTTTCTCGCCAAGTATCTGGGAGGGCGTTATCAGGAGTCGATGACGCCGGAAGTTACGCAGAGACTGAAAGAAATCTCGGTGGATGTGAAGACCGTCACGATGCCGAAGAAAATGGAGCCGGTTGCGGCGAGCGGTCCCAAGCCTGACGTGGATCTACACGCGGGCGCTGCAAACTATACCGCTTCAATCGCGATCGGCGGACAGTCAATTCCGCTGACCGTTAAGAGCGAAACGAAGGAAGAGAATGGGGCGTGGGTAGTGACGGAAACGGTCGTCACTCCCCAAGGTGAAATCACTGACAGGTCCACGATCGAAAAAGGCACGCTGGCCCTAAGGCATCGTGTATACAAACAAGGTCCGGTAGTGTTTGACGTCGACTTCAAAGACAACAAAGCCACTGGCTCGATGAGCATGGGTGGACCGGCGAAACCAATCGCAGTGGATCTGGGTGGCGATATCTTCGGCGATGGCGCTGGCGCCTTCGATGCGATTGCCGCGCTGCCGCTCGCTGAAGGCTACACCGCTAGCTACCGCAACATGGACTTGCAGAAGCAGAAGTTGGAGCTAAAGAACCTGAAGGTTGTAGGCGTTGAGAGCGTGACGGTTCCGGCCGGCACGTTTGAGGCGTATAAGGTGGAAATAACTTCTGCGGACAATGAAGCAGACAAGACAACTGTCTGGATTGCGAAAGACTCGCGCAAAGTGGTCAAGATCAGTGCGGTACTTACGCAGCTCAATGGCGCCATACTCACGTCGGAATTGACGCAGTAACGAAGAGCCAAATTAGAAGCCAATTAAGGGCGGCTGGTTCCTTTTGGATCCGGCCGCCTTTTTTTTGAGTGATTTCGCGCGTCAAGGAAAGCAAAAACTCTTGCTTTCAGCCCCGCTCATCAGTGATGCAATACATCTTGCTTTACGGCTATGCCGCCTGATGTACGGAAAGGCTTCGCCTTTCCGTAGAGACTTCTTATTCTGCTGCTGGCCGCTCTCTGCTTAGCCCCACGGTCTGCGGGAGAGCTCTGCTCTTCGCTCCGATAGGAGCGAAATGTTTATAGCCCAAAGTTGTTCCCAAAGTTCCTCGCTCCGTTAGGAGCGAGATGTTCATAGCACGCAGGTCTGCCGAACGTATAATTCGCTCCATATGAGCGAAGCTTTCGT
This sequence comes from Pyrinomonadaceae bacterium, assembly GCA_041493085.1. GTDB lineage: Bacteria > Acidobacteriota > Blastocatellia > Pyrinomonadales > Pyrinomonadaceae > PSRF01. The sequence continues at coordinate 16,584 of JBGPYG010000020.1, forward strand.
TTGGCTCTCTGATCCTTTAAGTGCGCTTTGGAGGTCCGTCATGGCAAATACCTTTTCGCAGATTTACATCCAAACGGTTTTCGCCGTCAGTGGCCGGATGTCGCTGATCACACCCGCATTCAAAGAGGATCTGTACAAGTACATCGCAGGAATTGTCAGGAACCAGAACCAAAAGTTGATTTCGATTAATGGCATGCGCGACCATCTTCACATCTTGATTGGGCTCAAGCCCTCGATTGCATTGGCGGACTTGGTACGGGACATCAAAGCCGAGTCATCCACTTACGTAAACAAAAACAAATGGGTCCACGGAAAGTTCAGTTGGCAGGAAGGCTATGGGGCGTTCTCTTACGGGCATTCACAACTAGACACAATCATCCGTTACATTCAAAATCAGGAAAAGCACCATAGCCGTCAATCATTCAAACACGAGTACTTAAGCCTACTGAGAAAGTTTGACATCGCGTTTGAAGACAAGTACGTTTTCGACTTCGTTGAATGACATTTCGCTCCTATGGAGCGAAGAACATTATCCGGAGTGCCGTCCGGCTATAAACATCTCGCTCCTCTGGAGCGAAGGCAAAACCATCCGCACATCAGGCGGCGGAGCCGCCACACACGACAAATTCTGTGCTACTGAGAGACAAAAGCGAATGAAGACCCTAATCCGTAACGGCCGTGTTATCACGGCAACTGACGATTACAAAGCTGACATCCTGATTGAAGACGCGGTCGTCTCCGTCATCGGCGCGAAGCTTGAGATGGAAGTGGACAAAGTGATTGACGCCTCCGGCAAGCTGGTGATTCCGGGCGGCATCGATCCGCACACGCACATGGAGCTTCCTTTCGGCGGGACGCAATCTTCCGACGACTTTCTCACCGGCACACGCGCCGCGGCGCATGGCGGCACTACGACCATTATCGACTTCGCCGTGCAGTACAAGGGGGAGTCGCTCATCCAGGGCATCGATAACTGGCACAAGAAAGCTGAAGGCAAGACTGCAATCGACTATGGCTTTCATTTGATCACGACTGAACTGGAAGACAGCCAGATCGAAGAGTTGCACACCGCCATGGATGAAGGTGTCACGAGCTTCAAGATGTTCATGGCCTACCCCGGAGTTTTCCTGGTTGACGATGCAACAATCTTTCGCGCCATGTCTGCCGCCGGCGAACGCGGCGGCTTGATATGCATGCACGCGGAAAATGGAATCGTTATCAATGAGATCATCAAACATGCGCTGGCGAAAGGGCATACAGCGCCGAAGTATCATGCGCTGACTCGTCCAACGATTGCCGAAGCCGAGGGCGTGCACCGAGCAATCGCGATTGCTGAGATGGCCGAGTCACCAGTTTATATCGTTCACCTGTCTTGTGCCGACGCGCTCAACCAGGTTCGCCAGGCGCGAGATCGTGGCATACCCGCCTTCGCCGAAACTTGTCCACAATATCTTTTCCTTTCGCTGGATAATTACGATGAGCCGGGGTTCGACGGCGCGAAGTATGTGATGACGCCGCCGCTGCGGGACAAGTCGAATCAGGCAGAATTGTGGAAGGGTTTGAAGACGGATGACCTGCAGGTTATCTCCACGGATCATTGCCCCTTCTGCATGAAAGAGCAAAAGGAGCTGGGGCTGAACGACTTTACGAAAATCCCGAATGGCGCACCTGGCGTGGAGAATCGCGTACCGCTAATCTACAACGGCGGTGTCGTCGAAAATCGCATCAGTCTCAATCGTTTCGTTGAGCTGACTTCAACGGCCGCGGCCAAGATGTTTGGCCTGTTCCCAAAGAAAGGGACAATCGCGGTGGGCTCTGATGCCGACATCGTGATCTTCGATCCGGACAAGGAACAGACCCTCAGCCTTAAGACCAGCCACATGAACGTTGACTACAACAGCTACGAAGGTAAAAAGATAAAGGGTGTTGTGGAAACTGTTCTCTCGCGCGGCAAAGTCGTAATCGAGAATGGCGAATACAGAGGGAAGCCCGGCGATGGACAGTTTCTGAAGCGCGGAACGTGCGTGTCAATGTAGAATTGAATCGGCGAGGAACTGCTTAATGAAGGACGACGATTTAATGGACTTCCGGCGCCAATGTGAGCGCAATCTGCAACGTAGCGTTGAAGAGCGAATGCGCTACGGATTCTGCTACGTTTACAAGCCTGTAATGGACGACGCACCTTGGCGGTCGTTCGATTCGACTGCCGCCTACCGCAAGTGGTGCCGTGACAATCTACCGAAGTATCTCGGCTATGGCGAGCCCGACCCGGCACAAGAAAAGATCCTCGATGCCCCGTGAGCTATTCAGTCCTGCGCAGGCTCAGGAGGTGGCCGCAGCCTTCGTGACCCACCGCGTGGACTACATGTTTATCGGCAAGAGTGGCGCGATTCTGCTTGGCTACCCAGGCACCACCCAGGACGTTGATGTATTTCCCCGCAAGGACCGGGAAAATGGTGAGCGAATAATTGCCGCCCTCAAAGACCTGGGTTTCGCGCTGGACGATGATTTGAGGGAGGAGATTGTTCAGGGAAAAGCCTTTGTGCAAATAAAATCCGGTCCGTTTGATATCGACCTTGTATTCGCTCCAGACGGAATTGAGAGCTATGAAAAAGCCAAGAGTCGCATGGACACATCCAGCGGCTTTCCAGTCTTAAGTATTCGCGACATTATCGCCAGCAAGCGCGCGGCCGGCCGTCCCCGAGATTTGGTCGAATTGCCTCTGCTCGAAGCCTTTCAGGAAGTCTATGAAAGGCGAAAGTAAGCTCAGGACTCCAAACACTTGTGGCTCTTGGTGCCCTTGTCTTACTATGCGCCCTGTTTGAAACCCTTCAGAACGCTCCGCGGGGAACTCAACGGCCACTGCTCGGCTTACTATCCAGGCACCCGGTAACAATCAAAGATGGCAACTGAATCTCTTAACTCAGCGGACATTGCAATTACCCAGCGCGACTTCGTAGAGCTGACGCAGGACGTTTCCCGCAGTCCGCTCTGGAATAAAGACCTGGCGCCAACGACAATCAAAGAGCGCACCTGGTCAACCTGGAACATCGCCGCGCTCTGGATTGGCATGAGCGTGGTCATAACCACCTATACGCTCGCCGGCGGTTTTATCGAAGCCGGTATGAACTGGTGGCAGGCAATGATCACGATCCTTTTGGGCAACACGATCGTGCTCGTACCCATGATTCTCAACGCGCACGCGGGCACTAAGTATGGAGTCTCCTTCCCTGTACTTTGCCGCGCTGCCTTTGGAACGAAGGGCGCAAACATTCCCGCGATCCTGCGCGCGATCGTTGCCTGCGGCTGGTTTGGAATTCAAACGTGGATCGGCGGCACGGCAATCGATGCTTTGTTCAATGTTATGTCTCCAGGCTGGGCGCATCTGCTCGGCGACGCAACCATCTTGAATGTTGCCGTCCACACGTGGATTGCCTTCTTTCTGTTCTGGGGGATTCAAGTCTTCATCATCTTGAAGGGCGTCGAGGGCATCAAACATCTTGAGACCTGGTCGGCGCCTTTGTTGCTTGCCGGTGGCTTAACTCTTCTGGTTTGGGCGTCATGGCGCGCCGGCGGA
>JBGPYG010000069.1:0-12047 GCA_041493085.1 Pyrinomonadaceae bacterium
AGCAACGAAATGCAATTCTTGCGGTACTCACGACTTCGCCACCATTTTCAAGCAGAGGCGAACAGAAAAACTGATGCGTAAGCCGACCGGACCCAGACCGCCTCGCGGCGAACGTGGTTTAGTTGATTCGCGAAATGACTTTGACGCTGGTCAAGCATCCAGCCAGTCTGACGCGGTAAACCAAATTTACGGTTTGATTCCGGTACTCGAAGCCCTTCGCGCCGGCAGCAAGAAACTCGAACAGATCACGATCGCCGAAGGTGCCAGGCATGAGCGCTTGCGGGAGTTGTTGGATTTGGCCAAGCAAGCAAGAGTGCCGGTGCATCGCGCGCCAAGGTTCGCTCTTGATCGTGCTTTGCCGGGAGTGGCGCATCAGGGAGTGCTTGCTAAGACTTCCGCCGCGAGTTACCGAGATGCCGATGAACTCCTCGATGAATTGAGTTCCCAGGTCGGTACTGCCAACCCGCCACTGGTTCTTGGGTTAGACGCAGTAGAAGACCCGCGCAATCTTGGAGCAATTTTGCGAACCGCGGAATGCGCCGGCGTAGGCGGAGTGTTCATCCCGGAGCGTCGCGCGGTAGGGCTGACGGCGACTGTCGCCAAGACTGCCGCAGGAGCGTTGGAACATATTTCCGTGGCGCGGGTGACAAACCTGGTCCAATTGATCGAGCAATTGAAACAACGTAACATCTGGGTCATTGGCGCGGCAGCAGATGGCACTTCCGATTACACAGAGTGGGATTGGACCGTGCCCAGCGCACTGTTCCTGGGGGGCGAGGGAAGCGGTTTGCATCGACTTGTTCGGGAACGCTGCGACGCGTTGGTTCGTATTCCTTTGCGCGGGCGGATAGAATCACTCAACGTTTCGGTAGCCGCCGGAGTAATTCTTTATGAAGCATTGCGGCAACGAACTGCGCGGAAGTCGGAAGGGTTAAACTCGGGGGCGACCGAGACTCTTCAAGCGCCAGGCGAGAGTTTGATCGGAGGTAAGAATGTTTTGCCCTAAATGTGCCACTCAGAATCTCGACGGCGCAAGCTTTTGCCGCTCGTGCGGAGCCAATATCAGTCTGATTCCACACGCGCTCTCCGGGCAGTTGCCGCAAGCGAGGGAGGACGAGGATATCGATGAGAGCAGGCGTAGTCGCAGGCGACATAGGCGCCGCGAGCCCACTCTGGATAATGCTTTCAAGAATTTCTTCATGGGCATCGCATTTCTACTCGTTTCTGTAGCGCTCGCGTTTTCACGGATGGGATATGGCTGGTGGTTCTGGATGCTCATCCCGGCGTTCTCGATGATGGGCACGGGTGTCGCGCAGTATATTCGACTCAAGGAACGTGAAAAACAATCGTTTCTACCAGGCAATATCGGCCAGCCCTCAATGCAGCCGCCGCGGCGCGTTGATGCTTTTCCGACTCGCAGCACTGGCGAACTTGTAGCTCCGCCGCCGAGTGTTACGGAAGGAACGACACGTCATCTTGGCGCCGAAGCGCCCACACGGCATCTCGATGAGTCGAGCTAGCGCCCGACCTTCCTCTAGAAGAGTGGCCTCATAGAATCGGCATCGCCTTGTAGTTTCTTTAATGGACTCTCCGCAAAAGCCACGCGTTTGCATTTCAGTTTGTGAGCCAACGATTGCTGCGCTTGAACTAGCGATAGCAGCCGCTGCCGAAGCCTGCGATCTGATTGAGGTGAGGCTCGATTGTCTCAACCCCCTCGAGCTCGAAACTGATGCAGCCCTGGTTACGAAGCTGCTTAAGGAAGCAGACTGCGAGTCGATTTTGACTTTCCGGCCTTTGGAGCAGGGTGGCCTACGCAGCCTCGATGATGAGACGCGTCACGCGTTTTGGTCCGGCGCAATTTTCTCTGAAAGCTTTTTCGACGTCGAGCTGGACCTGGCCGAGAGATTCAATTCCCCTGAGAGCTCATCGCCTCTACCGATCGATTGGAGTAGGACAATCTGTTCCCAACATGATTTCGCCGGTGTGCCCGCGAAGCTCGATCACATTTACGATCGCCTGGCCGCCACCCCCGCGCGCGTTTTGAAAGTCGCCGTGCAAGCCAATGATGCGACCGATTGCCTTCCCGTATTCCATCTGCTCGCACGCGCTCGCACGGAAGGTCGAGAGATGATCGCCATTGCGATGGGAACCGCGGGAATTGCCACTCGCATCCTGGGACCTTCTCGCAGCGCGTTTCTGACTTATGCCTCGCGGGTAAATGAAATGGCAACAGCGCCCGGACAAATCTCTGCCCGCGAGCTTAAGGAACTCTATCGAATTGAAAAGATTGATCAGCAGACGCAGATCTTTGGGTTGATCGGACTGCCGGTCTCACATTCACTTTCTCCGCAAATGCACAATGCTGCGTTTGCGGCGGTGGGAATTAACGCGGTCTATATTCCATTCGAGGTCCACGACATAAAAGCCTTCGTCAAGCGCATGATTCATCCGCGCACGCGCGAACTGGATTGGAACGTTCATGGATTTAGCGTTACTGCACCACATAAATCCGCGGTGATGGATCAACTCGATTGGATCGAGCCAGCGGCTGCAGAAATCGGTGCCGTTAATACCATCGTCGTAAAGGACGACGCGCTGCACGGCTATAACACTGACGCGCGGGGCTTCATCAAGCCGCTCGTGAAAAAATTTGGTGACTTGCGCGAAGCCCGCTGCGCGCTTCTAGGTGCTGGCGGGGCAGCGAGCGCTGCGTTGACGGGCCTTCAGCAAGCAGGCGCAAATCCGACGCTCTTTGCGCGAGATGCTGCAAAGGCCAGCGCGCTAGCCGAACGGTTTGGCGCAGCCGGTATGAAGCTTGAAGGAGCCCGCTTCGAGGACTTTGACATCGTAATAAATGCGACGCCATTAGGCACGGCTGGTGAATTTGAAGCTGAAACTCCGGCGACGGCCCAGCAACTGCGCGGTGCGCGCTTTGCGTACGACTTAGTTTACAATCCTACTGAGACAAGATTCTTGCGCGAAGCGCGCGAGGCTGAATGCGAGACGCTAGGTGGTTTGTCGATGCTGGTGGCTCAGGCGGCTGAGCAATTCGAATTGTGGATCGGCGCGGCGCCTCCGGAGGATGTAATGTTTGAGGCCGCTCAACGAGGACTCGAGAGAAGGTGACTTTCGTGGGAGTGGGCGTCACGATGACTGGTTTTCGAGGGCCAGCAAGGGCATCACAGATCTAAGATCGCAAGTCTGAGATCTCATATTTGAGATTTAAAAATATGGACGAACGCTACAGTCGGCAAATTCTATTCAACGGAATTGGCAGAGAAGGCCAGCGACGATTACTACAATCGCGTGCGCTGATTGTCGGCTGTGGGGCGCTGGGGTCTGCTCATGCGGAGAGTCTGGCGCGAGCTGGAGTGGGTAAACTTCGGATTGTCGATCGCGATTTCGTGGAAGCTTCAAATCTCCAGCGACAGACAATGTTCACAGAGCGCGATGCCTCCGAGCGCATACCAAAAGCAATTGCCGCCGCAAATCACATCCGCGAAATAAATGGAGAGGTAGAAGTCGAGCCGGAGATCGCCGACGTCAACCATTCAAACATCGAGCGACTCATAAAAGACTGCGATGTGGTCTTGGATGGAACGGATAATTTCGCCACGCGTTATTTGATTAACGACGCGTGCGTTAAGCACGAAGTGAATTGGATTTATGGCGCTGCTGTTGGATCTTACGGCGTAACGATGACCATCAGGCCGCATCAAACACCTTGTCTTCGATGCGTGTTTGAAGAGGCGCCTCCCGCCGCTAGCGCACCCACGTGCGACACGGCGGGCGTGATCATGCCCATCATCAGCGTGGTGGCTGCCGTTCAAGTGGCCGAGGCTTTGAAACTATTGACCGCGCAACACGAGAACCTTCACCGCGCGCTGATGCAGTTTGACGTCTGGCGAAATGAGTGGCGGAAAATCAATCCCGGTCCGCCATTGCCCGAATGTCCAACCTGCGCACTGGGCCACTTTCAAACTTTGGAAGCCGCTTCCGGAGACTTTGCCGCGGTATTGTGTGGTCGTAATGCTGTGCAGATTTCACCGGCGCAAGCAACCCAACTTAACTTTGAGGAACTTGCGGAAAGACTCCGAGTCACGGGCGAGGTTAGATTCAATGACTATCTTTTGCGCTTTCGGACGGGAGACTTTGAGCTGACAATTTTTCAGGACGCGCGATCGATCATCCGTGGCACTAGTGAAATCACGATGGCGCGATCGCTCTACGCCAAATACATAGGAAACTAAAACCAAATATGATTCGAAAACAACTGGGAAAACCTCTAGCGGGCTTTGTCGCCGCCTTGCTTCTGATCTCAGGCGGGGCCTCCGCGGGTTACTCCGGACAACCGGTAATTTGGGAAACGAGTGGCCGGGCTGAATTGCTGAAAGGAGATGCGCGCGGTGTCTCCATCAGCGACACCGGGATGTTGATGCTGGCGCCGCGTCTCACTGAAACATTCAACACGGAGCAGGCGTTTGTTTGGTCTAGTGCGGTAGACGACCAGGGCAATGTTTATCTGGGCACGGGTCATGATGGAAAGATCTTTCGCGTTTCATCCGAGGGCCGCGGGGCCTTGTTGTATGACGCCGCGGAATTAGATGTCACAGCGCTAGCGGCCGGCCGAGACGGGGCGGTCTATGCGGGAACGTCTCCCGACGGCAAAGTTTATCGCATAAGTTCTGATGGTCACGCCGAAGTCTATTTTGATCCGGGCGACAAATACATTTGGTCCCTCGCGGTTCTTGGCGACGGCTCGCTGGCAGTGGGCACTGGCGACAACGGCAAGCTCTATCGGGTTCGGGCAGCCGGCGCCAAGCCGGAATCGTCACTCTTAATTGCCACAAACCAAACGCACGTGATGTCGCTCGCGGTTACACCGCAAGGAGATTTGATAGCTGGCACAGATCCGGGTGGTCTGGTCTTGCGCGTCTCCCCCGAGGGCAAAGCGTTCGCTTTGTTCGACGCACATCTGCGCGAGATTCACGCGTTGGCTCCCGCGGCCGACGGCTCGATTTACGCACTGGCCCTTAGCGACGCTGCTTCGACAGGTCGGCAACAAGCGTCGCCGGCGCCGCAGCCACCAGCAACGGAGGGAAGCAGTACGCCGACAACCTCGGTAACGATTACGGCTATTGATGAGAGTGGTGTGCCCATTCAACAGCCGGGCCAGCCAGCGCGCAGTCGCACGGATATCGCCAACGCCCGCAGCGCAGTGTTTCGAATATTGCCGGACGGAGCCACCGACGTCGTTTGGAGTTCACCTTCAATAACCGCTTTTGCAATCGCACCCGCACTACAGCCAGGAAGCGTCTTAATCGGAACGGCAGATAAGGGCCGCATCTATTCCGTGACGAACGATGGCCGCGACACCCTGCTGCTGCAGTCAAGCGAGGGACAGATAGCTTCATTCCTGACACGTGGCAATCAGGTGTATGCCGCGTCCAGTAATCAGGGAAAGCTGTTTCGTTTCGGTCCTGAATTGGTGGCTGAAGGTTCATATGAATCAGCAGTGCGTGATGCAAAACTGACCGCGTCCTGGGGGCGAGTCTGGTGGCGGGGAAGCGGCAACGTCGAATTACAAACGCGAACAGGGAACGGGGAGCGACCTGATGCGACCTGGAGCGACTGGAGTAGTCCCTACCGTGATCCGGCTGGGAGTCCGATCTCCAGTCCACGCGCTCGCTTTATTCAGTGGCGAGCCACATTGCGATCGGGTGGAGCAGCGGGTCAGACGTGGATGGAAGATGCGAGCCTTGCTTATCTGCCGCGGAACGTAGCGCCTGAAGTTCTATCTATCAGTTCGTTGCCAATCGGGGTTGGATTGCAGCAGATAGCCCAGCTCCAGGTGGATCCAAACGTTGAGTCGTCAGGGCTCGATCCAGCGCTGTTCGGCGCGGTTGTTCAAGTTCCCCCACGGCGACTCTTTCAACGAGGCGCGCGCTCATTTCAATGGCAGGCGGAGGATCGCAACGGCGACACGTTGGAATACGCGATCTACTATCGACCACTAAACGAAAATACGTTTCGCTTATTGAAGGACAAACTGCGCGACAATTTTTATACCATCGACGGAGCAACGCTGGCCGATGGGCGCTACATCATCAAGATTGTCGTGTCTGATGCGCCTGATAATCCCCTTGGTCAGGCACTGTCAGGAGAGCGGCTGAGCGAGCCCGTTGACATTGATAATACGCCGCCGGTGCTGCGCGCGGTGGCAACACCTCAATCCAGCGGAGGCGGTAATCGGGTTGTTTTTGAGGTTGATGATGCGACTGGCAAGATCAAGAGGGGAGACTTCAGCCTTGATGGCGCGCCATGGACGCCTTTGTTTCCGGACGATGGAATTGCTGACAGCGGGCACGAACGGTATTCTGTCGACCTTCCGGCACTTGCGCCCGGCGAACACACCGTTAGCCTGCGCGCTTTTGACGGCAGCGGCAATGTAGGGACACTCAGCGTCACCTTGCGCCGCTAGCGCGATGCGCCGGTTCTAATTGCACGATACGGTGCGAACTGGTGCGAAACGGTGCGACGGCTCGGCGAAGTTCGCCGTTGCTGGCGAGGTATTGAACGGGGACTCCCAGATCGAGGTCGTTAGCCTTTTTGGCACCGTTCTTGCTCGATGGAGGCCGGCGCATCTCTTACTCTCCCTCCCATGCGCGCTTAATATGCATGAGGAGGACAGGAAATTCGATGTTCGACTTAAAAAGAAAGTTAATGGCGGGGGCGATATGCTGTTTGGTAGCGACGGGTGCGTTTGCCCAAAAGAGGGATGAACGTCCGCCCAAGCGGCCAAACACTGTGGTCGTTACCCCAAAGGGCGAAAGGCCGCCGCCGAGCAACAACAACCAGGGCAACAAAAAACCGGAAGACAAAAAAGGAAAAAACTGAAAACGGCTGCTAAGTAACGTGCCGGGCAGTTTTCAATAAAAGTCGCGGCTTACCGAAACCCACGCCTCGAGAGATAGCGCGGGTTTCTTTCTTTGCCCGAGAGGAGGCGGATGGCGCCAGCCCGCCCATAACCTTCGGTCTCTTTCCATTCCGGTTAGCGGCCTGCATCACGCGCAGTTACGCAGCCGCGCGTTCCTGCTTTCAGGTCGCTATTCGGAAGATTCTTGTTTTCATTGCCCTCTGTTTGGCTTAGTATGCGCGCTCAAACCTGGGAATCTTCGCTGGAGCTGTCCATGGGTTCAACGAAAGTTCACAAACCTATCAAGAAGATAAAACATTATGAATCGGTCTAATTGCGGGTAGGAATGAGTTCTTTGTTCGACTCGAGTCAATCATGAATTCAAGGGAAGTTTATAAAAAGAAAGTCCGCAAGATCACGCAGTTTGATCTCAATGCGCTGCCGAACGATGAACGTATTGACGCACTGATGCAAGCGTATTTGCGGAGGCTACGGCTGTCTTTGCCAAAGCGTAGGAGAGCTACTGGCAGAGTGCCCGGCGCCGCCGTCATCGTTAGAAAAGGCAACGAGCTCATCCATCTCAAGGGCTATGGCTGCGCGAATCTTGAAACGGGGGAGCTGATAACCCCCGAAACCGTTTTCGACCTTGGCTCGGTCTCCAAGCAGTTTACTGCTTTCGCGGCGCTCAGCATTTTTTCGGCCTCCGAATTAGATGACCCGATTTCAAAATTCTTTCGCGGCTTTCCACGCTATGCCGATAAAATCACAATCAAGCACTTGATCCACCACACCTCTGCCCTACCTGATTATATTGATCTCCAGGTTGCAGCAAGACGCGCAGCCGAAAATTGGTACGATAGGGTCATGAGGCGGCGCGATGATTGGTATCCGCAGATGCCCCGCAGAAAGAAAGCCAAAGAGCTCACAAATAGAGACGTTCTCAAGTTGGTTGCTTCGCAAAGACTTCTACCTCGAGAGCCTGATATAGACTTCGAATACTCAAATACGGGTTATGTACTGCTGGCAGAAATAGTGCGCCGAGCCACTAAACAACGGCTCTCCGAAGTTCTTAAGGAAAGAGTCTTTTCCGTTGTGGGCATGGATAACACCTACGTTTTTGATGAAACGTCTAGGTTCCGCAAGAAAGCTCCTGAGGTGTTGCATCACGCGAAGTGCTACAACGCTGTGAAAGACAAAGGCTTTGTTCCCGTTGGCTACAGCCCGATGAATTTCATTTATGGCGATGGCAACATCCATTCGACGATCGTGGACATGGCTAAGTGGGACGCGCATTTGACACTGCTTGATCACATGACAATTTGCGAGTCTCACACAAAAGGTGGGGAAGAAGGGGTAAGCGCCAGGAGCATTTTGTGGGAGCCTGCGAAATTGCTGCATCAAAAGCAAGCGGAATATGGTGCGGGCTGGAACTTGCTTCGTAACAAATACAAGGACAAGGTCAAGGTAAACGGCAGATCAGTGACGAAAACCTTCAAAAGCCGAGCTGAATACCATCGCGGCGAGTGGTTAGGCTGGCAGAATTATATTGCGCGAGCTCAAAAGTGGGAATTGCCAGCGCGGGGGGAGCACGTGGATCCCGAAACCTGGGAGAGTATGGGAATAGTTGTATTAACCAACAATACCGTGCCCGCAGCGCATAAAGAGTTCTATGCTTGCGCTTTGGCCAAACAGATCGCGCAGCTTTACTGGGGCCATTTCAAAGAAGACAACATCATTAATTGTGTCAACTGCGCGGCATGAAAATAATCCTATCGACCTCGTCGCTTCAGCATCGATTTGACTTCAGGGAGACTCAACCGCTCACCGCGCCAGGCGCAAGTACGTAAGCCATCGATCGCCGTCCAGGTGGTGTGGCAACGCGTGCGAATGTTCTCTTCCTCAGGATCACCCCAACTTCCATCCTCGTTCTGCTCCGCCAGCAGATAGTTAGTGCCGCGAACTATCAGCGGGTGACTCGCGCGCAAACCGAAAGCCTTCAATGAGTCAAGCAACTCGCCCAGTATTTCCGGGTCATGCCGAACGCAGGCAGCCTCAACATTTGATTTTAGAAAAGCAAACTCCTGAGGCAGCCAACGAGGCGATAGCTTATAGGTGCCGTAATCGTTCAACGTATAAACAATGTGTGTGACGGCGTAAATTGCGTCGCGCAAGAATTCGTCGTTTTTATCAGCGCCAACCGGGTAGGGACGAATCGTGGGTAACCACTTAAGGACATCCAGATAGCGGGCTCCGAACAGTATGCCGCATCGCTCCCCAACGTAGGTGTTGGCCAACGCTTCCATCCAAACTCTATAGCGGCTCTGAATTAGTAAGCGGCGCTTGCACTGTTTGCAAAACTTACGGCCGCGCTGATTTTTGAGGCCGCAATCGCATGGGAAAGGCAGATCGTCCGGGGGAGGTTCGTTCAGAGGGTCAAAGCCCAGCAAATCCGGCACCGAAAACCGCTTGGCGGCGAGGGTTATTTGCGCACTCAATTCCGGATTCCGCTGTCCAATTCGGCTAAGCGCGTAGCGGACTGCGACAAAATCAAGGATCAAATCCGAAGCGGCATCAAGGGGCACGAAGCGATGTTCGCGCGTCCACCGCCGGGTGATTTGTTGGGCTCGTCTTCTGCCCATTTGCCGGAGCTTCGGGTCGCGCGAAGTTGCGGCCACCAGCGCGAAACAGCAGATCAAGAAGCTACCATACCTATCGAAGTTATCCGGTTGGCTACCGAAGCGATAAAGGAACTCCAATCCGCGTTGGATCGCCGCTACGCGCGTAGGAATCTGCTTTGGCGTCTTAGTCATTGCATAAGTAAGCCGCTGTAGGTGGTGGCCATTATCGGCGGCTGGCAACCGCGAGCACATCACACAACGACTTAAGCACAGTTGAAATTATTGACAGCTTTAAGCAAACACTATATATACTGACCGCAGTTCAAGACTGGAACGAGATCAATGCCCAGGGCGCTCCAGGTTTTAGACCAGTACATTCTCTACAGAAAGGAAAACTAAAAATGGGATCAATCAAAGGCGGTGAGAAGAAGAAGCCGGCCAAAAAGAAACCCGCAAAGAAGAAGGCTGCGAAAAAGTAATAGCGTAGCCTGAAGCCCCAGCAATTCCCGCTATTCAAGACCGCGAAGGTGACCAGCTCAGTGTTCATCTTTCGCGGTCTTCAGTTTTTGCCAACGTCATTGCGAGTTTGCGGAATTTCACTGCGACAAGCCGATCTTCTGCAATAGCTCAACTACGCGCGCGTCTTTGCGCAGCTCATCGAAACGCGGGTCCATCTTAATTTCCGCGACCGAGAGGTAGTGGCCCTCGTAAGCTTTTTGTAAGATCGCAACAGCTTTGTCTTTTTCACCGAGCAACATAGCCAGGTACGCCGCTTCTTTCGGAAGATACAATTTCTGCTCCGACAGTTGATTCAACTCGTTCGATATCTTCACGGCCTCATCTTTTCTGCCACTTAGCGCGTATGCCTGGGCGAGTCCATAAGTAATCTCCCCGTCGTCAGGTGCTGCAGCATGTGCCCTGTCGAGTTCGGCGGTTGCCTCTGGATATTTTTGTTTCAATTCATAGATCTGGGCGATATATGTGGACATCACGCTAAAATTCGGTTCTATCTCGAGAGTCTTCCGACATTGCTCCAGGGCTTTATCGTAATCGCGCGCATACAGCAGTATGACTGCGAAATCCTTGTTAATGCCGAGCGATAACGGATCCAGTTGCTGGGCCTTTTTGATTTCCTGAAGCGCCTGGTCTAACTTTCCCTGTACTAACAACTGAGCCGCATACCAATGGTGCGCAGTAGGATAATTTGGATTCAACTCAATTGCCCTGCGATACTCATTCTCCGCGCCCTGCCAATCCCAATCCGTAACGGCCTTGATGGAGGCCAGCGAAGTGTGGGCCTCCGCGAGACTCTCGTCGTACTTGAGTGCCAGCGTTACGGCGCCTTTCGCCAAAGCGTAGCCGTCGGTGGGCGGAAGAAAGCCGTAATCACTTCGCAGAGTGTAGCAATCCGCCAGTCCGGTATACGCCAACGCATAGTTTGGGTCCTTAACAATCGCTTCCTGAAAAAATTTAGTCGCCTGTTTGAAGCCTTCATCGGTGCGCTTGTTCCAATGATAGCGTCCCTTCAAATAGGCTTCGTACGCCTCGCCGCTATCGGTGTAGGTTTTAGCCAGTTGGGTCTGATCCGCGCCGGTCAATTTCAGGCGCAGTCTTTCGGAAATATTTCTGGCGATTTCTTTTTGTACTGTCTGGATGTCGGCGGTTTTTCGCTGATAAGTTTCGCCCCAAATTGAGCGGTTCTCTTGCACGTCCATCAGCTCAGCATTGATCGTTAACTCGTCGCCCACTTGTTTGATCTGACCAACCAGCACCGCGCGCACATTCAGTTCACGCCCTATCGCCTGAACGTCGAGGTTCTTACCTTTGTAGCGAAAGACTGAACTACGCGCGATCACTTTCAAGTTGGCCAATTGGGACAGGCTGTTAATTATGCTGTCAGTAAAGCCGTCGCTTAGATACTCGCGGTCGGGGTTAGCCATGAGTTGCGGGTCACTGGAAACATAGGTGAACGGCAAGATCGCTAAAGAGTCCAGGTGCTCTCTTGATAGCAACCGGCTAATTGCAACCACTAACAGAATCACTGCAAGCGCTGCCGCCAGGACCGCCCACTTATTGCGTCCGGCTTTGCTGAGAACGCGGTCGACTACATTCTGCTTCTGCGTTATCGGTGAGACCTCTTTGGTGGGCGGGGCTTCCGACTGAGTGTCGTCCGCGGAGAGTGGGGCGGGCAGTTGCCTCAAGTCCGTCAGCAAGTCCTGGGCGCTTTGATACCGCGCCGCTTTATCTTTGCAAAGCATCTTACTCAAAATAGCCTGTAGTTCAGGCGAAGCTTGCGTTTGAAATTGCTCGGTCGGTATGGGGTCGCCCAGCAGTATCCGGGACATAGTTACGGCGGCGCTCTTATCCTTGAAAGGATGCTTGCCGGCCAGCATTTCATAGAAGGTCACGCCGAGGCTGAAGATATCGCTGCAGGGATCGAGTGGTTCGCCCTGCACCTGCTCCGGCGACATGTAAGGCATCGTCCCGATAACATGGCCGGGCGTACTCAAGAG
>JBGPYG010000241.1:0-6373 GCA_041493085.1 Pyrinomonadaceae bacterium
GCGGCTGGCGTTGCTCGAACAGGGATTCGTTTACGCTTCCGCGAACATGCGCGGCGGCGGCGAGTATGGCGAGAAGTGGCATGAGGCCGGGACGAAACTCAAAAAGCAAAATGTGTTCGACGACTTCATTGCCGCGGCTGAATATCTGATTAAGGAAAAATACACGTCACCAGGCAGACTCGCGATCCACGGAGTTTCAAACGGCGGTCTGCTGGTGGGCGCGGTGGCGAATCAACGGCCGGAGTTGTTCAAGGCTGTGATTCAACAGGCAGGCGTGATGGACATGCTTCGTTTCCACAAGTTCACCATAGGCGCAAACTGGATTGCCGATTATGGCTCAAGCGACAACGCAGCGGAGTTTAAAGCGCTCTATGCTTATTCACCGATCCACAACGTCAAGGTTGGCGCGAAGTATCCGGCGACGCTGATCACGACGGCGGATCACGACGATCGTGTAGTGCCGGCGCATTCCTTCAAGTACGCTGCCGCGCTTCAGGCGGGCCAGGGTGGCGCTAATCCGATTCTGATTCGCATCGACACGAAGTCGGGCCACGGCGCCAGCAGCACCACGAAAGCGATCGAGCAGACCGCGGATATCTATTCCTTCCTGATGTTGAATTTGGGAGTAACGCCGCAGTAAGTAAACAGCCAAGAGCGAACGGAAAAGGGCCGCAGATGTTCGCGGATACACGCGGATAGGAAATTGCACGAAGGTTCGGCATTTCAAAATCCGCGTACGTCCGCGTTAATCCGCGGCCCTTTTCCTGTCTTCAGCGTTCGGCAGCGTGAGCCTGACGATCAGTCCGCTATCGGGGGCGTTTGCGGCGGCGACGCTGCCACCGTGCAGTCGCACCGCGCGCTCCGCAATTGCGAGACCCAGACCGACCCCTCCTGCCTCGCGATCGCGTGCGTCATCTACTCGATAAAACGGCCGAAAGATTTCGGCTAGCGCATTCTCCGGCACTCCCGCGCCATGATCGCGGACAGTAATCACAGCCACGCGTTGATCAGATCCATCGTTGCTGACCTGCTCGCCCTGATGCTCAACCTGGCACTCGAGTTTGACTTCAACTTCTGTGCCTTCGGAAGTATATTGCACGGCATTGCGTACGACATTTTCGATGGCGCGGCGCAGCAGTTGTTCATTGCCAACGACGATGCAACTTTCGGCCGTTTCGAATCTTACAGAACGTTTGCGGCTCCGTGCCTCATAGTCGGCATCCGTTACAATCTCGCTCACTAGCGATTTCAGATCGAATTCAGTCTTCAGAATCTCTTCCGCTCCGCTTTCCAGCCGGGTCAGCGCCAGTAGTTGGCCGATCATCTCGTTGAGGATTTCCGCTTCGCGTTGAATGCGTTCCAGCGCGCTGATGGCATCCGCGCCCGACCTTTGCCGCGCCAACTCCAAAGCAACATTCAAACGCGCCAACGGCGATCGCAGCTCATGGGAGATGTCACCGAGGAGACGACGCTGACTGTCAACGAGCGATTGGATCTTTTCAGCCATCTCATCGAAGTCGGCGGCCAGCGACGCTAATTCGTCTCGACGACCTCCTAAAGTTGGCCCCACGCGCGCGCTCAAGTTGCCGCGGGCCAGCTCTCGAGTTGCGGCGCGAAGTTTAGTCACCGGGGAAGTCAGATAACGGGCAAGCCCGTAGCAGAAAAGCCCACCAACGAGGATTATCGCCAGCAGATGCATGGTCGGGTGGAACAAAGATGGCGGCATGTGGGGCGGTGGCATTTCGGCGACGAGCACATATTGACCCCCGCGGGCTGTGAGCGCCGGCCGGGCGAGCAAAGGGGCGGAACCCTCTGACGCAACAACCTCCGGGAGTCTCGTTTGAAGCGCACTCTGCGCTACACCCGGCGCGCCGGCGGGTATGCGACGGCCAGATAACTCCTGAAGCTGACTGTCGAATAAGCATGCACGGATGTGCGACTCGCGTTCAATCCGTTCGAGGTAAGGGACGAGTGCGGTCTGACCGCCACGCTCGTACTCCTCGGCCGCGTCCTGGGCATAGACACTGAGAATCTCCGCAATCGGTCGCCGCATTGGCGGCTCATTTCGTTCCGGCCTAGTGAGCTCGCCCACGACAAACGTGCCAACGATCACCGTGATTACCACGGCGCCGAACCACAGAAAGATTTTAAGAAACAAACTTCGCGGCAAACTTTCTCACTTTCCGCCAGCGGCGCTCGCTTGAGCGTAGATGTAGCCAACGCCTCTCACAGTCTTGATTCGCTCAGTGTCGCCAAACTGATGACCGAGCTTCTTGCGCAGATTGCTGATGTGCATGTCGATACTGCGATCGAAAGGCGACGCGCTGCGGCCCAACACTTCTTTCGACAGCTCCTCGCGTGTAACGATGTGCCCCGCCGCGCGCAACAACTTTTCCAGCAGGTCAAACTCGACGGCGGTTAGTTCGACGTTCTCGCCGCCGCGATAGACCGCGCGCGTGCCGCTGTCGAGTTCCACATCCCCGACGCTCAGTTTCTTCGTGGTCGTCTGGCCCGCGGGTTCGTCCAATTTTGCACGGCGCAGGATCGCGCGAATCCGTGCCACCAGTTCTCTCGGGTTGAAAGGCTTGGGCAGATAATCGTCAGCGCCGATTTCCAGACCAACGATGCGATCGACGTCATCGCCGCGCGCCGTGAGCATCAGCACCGGAACCTTTGAGTCAGCGCGTATTCGTCGTAAAACTTCAAAGCCGTTGAGCCCGGGCAACATTACGTCAAGCACAACGAGAGAGTGTTTGCCGGCGAGCGCGCGCTCGACTCCGGTGTCTCCTCGATGCACGGATTCAATCTGGAAACCCAGCGGCTCGAGATATTCTGTCACCAGCTCGCACAAGGCAACGTCGTCGTCGATGATGAGTATCTGATCCATAGACAGCCCGGGAAAAGCGGACCATTGTAGCCCAAACGCTGCCGTGGCCTTTGTAAAGAAGTGTCAATGAGGGATCGTGGATCACTTTGAGAAAGATTGTGATTCACAAGTTGTTATCAAACACGGGACCTAAAGCCAGAGGGCCGTAAATCAGAACCGGGAGCGGTAGCGACCGGGTGACGGCAGTCACCATCGGCAACACAAATACGGAACCGGGAGCGGTAGCGACCGGGTGATGCTGGGGCTGAAGTCAATTGGGTGAACGTGTAACTCCATGTGCAGAACCCAGTCGCATCCACCACCCCAAGCGGGCTGCCCGCTGGGGACCCCGGTCCGCTCCCGGTTCTGTATTGCTGGTACGGCGGAGATTGAATCTAGACCCGGTCGCTACCGCTCCCGGTTCTGATGTTGAGAGCCACTTTTGAGATTTGAGATCTTTGGAAACTGACTTGCCATGAAGACAACATCACGCCGCGCTTTACAAAACTTTACATTAGACTAACCGAGTCTTTACGTCGCGCGCGCTGAAAGTGGCGTATAAGGGTATGCATACAGAGCGGCCTGATGGAATAAACTGTCGGCCTATTAACTAAAAGGAGACGGACGAATGAGAAATCGAATCTTGGTGATTGCCGGCATTGCCGCGCTGGTTATCGGCGCAACAATTTTTGCGCTGGCACAGGGGCATCCGGGCATGGGTGAACGAATGCGCGGCGGCGGACCGCAGGACATGGTTGAGCATATGTCTCGCGAGTTGAACTTGACGGATGCTCAAAAAGAACAGGTGAAGACAATATTGGAGGCGCAGCGTGCAACCGAAGAAGAGCGCCACAGCAAACTCGACGATATTCGCAAGCAAATCGATGCAGCCAGTGCTAATGGCCAATTCGATGAAGCGCAAGTGCGCCCGCTGGCTAACCAACAGGCACAGTTGATGGCCGATGGGATGGTCGATCACTTACGCATGCATTCGAAGATTTATGGTTTGCTGACGGCCGAGCAACGCACCAAGGCTGACCAGATGATGAAGATGCACGGCGAGCCGGGGCGCGGACCCGGTCACGGTCACGGACCGCCGCCACCACCGCCTGGCTTCTAACAATCCATCAACCCGAACGACAATAAAGGTCATCGAGATTTACTCGATGACCTTTTTCCCTTAACGCCGCAGCCTTCCGGCGCTGATCCGGGGCAGTGGCCCGATCGTAAGGGAGGGCGCCCTTGCTTACGCGCGGGCTACTGCCCCGCTTCTGGTTTTCGAGGCGATTCTACTTTCGCTTCCAGCGCACTCCATCTTTCGTGTCTTCGAGGATTATGCCGCGGCCTGCGAGTTGATCACGAATTTCGTCGGCGCGGGCGAAGTCGCGACGGCGACGAGCCTCCTGGCGTTCGTCGATCAGATTCTGAATCTCGCCGTCCAGCATTTCGCGCTGCTCATTGCCAAAGATGTTCAGGACTGTGTCGAGGCGTTTCAACAGTTCAAGCAGCTCAAGTTTGTTGTCTTCCTGAAGCTTCTTTCTGGCGAGAGCGGTATTGACGACGCGCGTCAAATTATGAATTACGGCCAGGGCGACCGAAGTATTCAGATCGTCGTCCATGCCCTCTTCAAATTCTCTTGCGGCCTGCTGCGTCGCCTCGCGCAACGCCTCGTTCAGGCCGGGACTGGTCTTCGCCTCGGTTAAGCGGGCTTTGAAATCGCGCAAGCTCGCTACCGTTTTCTCGGCGCCGGCGAGCGCATCGAAAGTGAAGTTAATCTGCTTGTTGTAGGGGACGCTCAGGAGGAAATAACGCACCGCGCCCCCTGAATATCCTTTGGCGGCCACATCGCGAAATGTGTAGTAGTTGCCCTTCGACTTCGACATCGTTTCGCCTTCCACTTTAAGGTGCTCGAAGTGAAGCCAGTAACGTACAAACTCCTTTCCCGTCGCTCCTTCGCTCTGCGCGATCTCATTCTCGTGATGGGGAAAGACCAGATCGATGCCGCCCGCGTGGATATCGAAAGTTTCCCCGAGATACTTCATTGACATCGCCGAACATTCGATATGCCAGCCGGGACGGCCACGCCCGATAGGCGCGTCCCACGCCGGTTCCGTGGGCGAGGCAGGTTCTTTCCAAAGCGCGAAGTCACGCGCGTCTTCCTTGTCATAACGATCGGTGTCGACGCGATCGCTGGCGCCGGCGATGTTGCCCGCGAAGTTAATCTTTGAAAGCTTGCCGTATTCGGGAAACGAAGCGATGCGATAGTAGATGGAGCCGTCTGACTTATAAGCATGGCCGGTTTCCAGAAGTCTCTCGATTAACTCGACCATTTCAGGAATATGGTGAGTCGCACGCGGGACAATCTCCGGCCTTTCGCAACCAAGCGCATCAAAATCTTCCCACAGCGCCTCGATGTATTTTGCTGTGTAGTCGTCGATGCTAAGTCCCGCCTCTTGCGACTTGGCGATGATGCGATCTTCGACGTCCGTGATGTTCATCACGTGAGTAACTTTGAAGCCCTTGAATTTCAGATAGCGGCGGACAATGTCGGCGGCGATTGCCGAACGGAAGTTGCCGATGTGACCATAGTCCCAGACCGTTGGGCCGCAATAATAGAAACGAGCTTCGCCTTCGCGCAGAGGACGAAACTCTTCGATCTTGCCGGACAGTGTGTTGCGAAATCTAAGCATTGGTTTCGTTGTTAGCGAGCCGCGACCGTTTACTCAATGAAAAACTCAAGGCCGCGCAGGATTTGGAGTCTAGGGTGGGATCGGTTGCGAGTCAAACCAACCATCGGAAAAATGCAGTTCAGTGGGGGTGAGCAAGTCAGAACCGGGAGCGGTAGCGACTGGGTGGGTGTTCCCCAAGAGAACCCTGTGGATCACCCGACCCGGTCGCTACCGCTCCCGGTTCTGATGATCTTCTCGCTTCATCCTTTGAAGTGTTGCCAGCCGCCGGGCTCGAGGTTCCACGTGCGCGAGCCTTCCGAAATCCGCAGGCCCTCGGAAGCGGCTCTGATCTCGCCAATGCGAGTTAGCGAAACGCCGTCCACTCGCGTCGGTAGTTTGCCAACGTTCTCCGGGCCGACAGTGAAGAGCAGCTCAAAATCCTCGCCACCGTGGAGCGCGAGCATGAGCGGGTCCAACGCGCGGCGCCCGCTCAGTTCCGTTACCAGAGGGTCGATTGGAATGCGTGAGGCATCGATGAGCGCGCCGACTTTGCTTTCAGTGCAGAGATGATGGAGATCCGAAGACAGTCCGTCGCTGATATCGATCATCGCCGTCGCCAGTTGCTGTTCTCCAATTAACAAACCCCAGCCGACGCGAGGCTCGGGCCGAAGCTGGCGTAGCAGCAAGTGATCAAGCGGATGCAGTTCGTTCTCTTGCTCACCGATCGTTGAAGGAAGCGTTTCTGTCGTTGTCGGCCCATGCAGTCGCGCGCCGCGCTCGATCAAACGGAGCCCAGCAGCCGCATCTCCAAGAAATCCGGTCACAAAAATCTGATCAC
>JBGPYG010000378.1:0-3912 GCA_041493085.1 Pyrinomonadaceae bacterium
GTATGCAGTTGTACGCGAAAAGCGGATTAGGCTTGACGGGCTGGTGGCTGACCCGCAGGGAAAACGAATCGTTAGAGATCGCATTAC
This sequence comes from Pyrinomonadaceae bacterium, assembly GCA_041493085.1. Taxonomy (GTDB): domain Bacteria; phylum Acidobacteriota; class Blastocatellia; order Pyrinomonadales; family Pyrinomonadaceae; genus PSRF01. The sequence continues at coordinate 88 of JBGPYG010000378.1, forward strand.
TGGAGGGTTGGAAGAGGCAGAGCAACTGGGAACCCGTCTGGGAGAAAAACTGCTGTTGCGTGGCGCGCGCGATTTGCTGGCGTGAATCGTCCGCGGCGCTGTTCGAGATGGAGAACGAACTCTTGAACCGAAAGCATTCAACGAGCCAGCGAAGCTGGCGGAAGAATGTAGCCCAGGGTGGAGCGCAGCGGAACCTGGGTAAAGCAGGGATAAATCCCTTAGCCCGCTTTAGCGGGCGAAAGATTTCTGTCGCCCGCTAACGCGGGCTAAGATTCTTTACAACGTCCTACCCCAGGGTTCCGCTGCGCTGTTGCGCTCCACCCTGGGCTACATTCTTCCGCTTGCTTTGCAAGCTCGTTGAAAGCTCCCCGTCATAGCGTGAACTTGTTGAAAGCTTAATCCACTAGCGTGAACGGGAATGACGTCGTCGAAACCAACAGAGCCAATGCCAGCGGTTACTCAACCCCTCGCGGGCCGCACCGTTGTGATTACCCGTGCTCAAAGTCAAGCGGATGAGTTTGTCACCGAGCTGGAACAGTACGGCGCCGAAGTGATTGTTTGTCCCACCATCGAAATCTGTGAACTCGAAAGCTATGAACGTCTGGATGAGGCTATCGATCATCTCTATGGTTACGATTGGCTCGTTTTTACAAGCGTGAATGGCGTCGAATACTTTTTCAAACGACTCGAAGCGCGCGAGCGCAAGGCGAGTGATCTGGACGAACTTAAAGTCTGTGCTATCGGCGAAGCGACTGCTGACAGGTTGCGCGATTTGCATGTTCATGTGGATGTGATTCCGGCGGAGTTCAAAGCGGAAGGAGTTTTTGCCGCGCTCGAACGCTTCGTGGGCGGCACAGAGGCGCTGAAGAATTTGAACGTGCTGATTCCACGTGCGTCGGTCGCGCGTGATTATCTGCCCCAAGCGCTGGAACAGGCCGGTGCCCGTGTGGACGTTGTCCCTGCCTATCGCACGTCGCTTCCCGCTAGACTCGATCGCGGACGCGTCGCCGCGATGCTTTCGGGCAGCGCTGACTGTATTGCCTTCACGAGTTCGTCAACTGTAAAAAATCTGGCCCAGCTTTTCGACACGCAAGACTTGAGCGCGGCGCTTGCCGGAGTTGTCGTGGCTTGCATTGGCGACATTACCGCGAGGACAGCCGCTGATTATGGGCTCAGAGTAGAAATTCAACCACAACAATTTACGATTCCCTCGCTCGCTTGCGCCATCGCCGAGTTTTTTTCAGTGGTATCCTAATGAAGGTTCTTGAAACCAGGACACTACATATTTTCCTTTAAACGAGAATTAGCCAGCGTGTTATTGTCAGAGGTGGAAGTGCTGCCGGGCACTCGAGGCTTATGTCAACGGAATACCCAATACCTGAACTGAGTGAAGCAAAGCGCGAGATTGAAGTGCTTCGTCGGCAGCTTCAAAACCGTGGCGCCTTCGGCGAGTTGGTTGGCAACTCGGCGCCGATGCGTGAAATATATTCTCTCGTCGAGCAAGTCGCGTCATCGTCCGCATCCGTTTTGATAACCGGCGAGTCGGGCACCGGCAAAGAACTGGTCGCGCGCACGATTCATCAGCTTAGTCCCAGACGGGCCAAGCCATTCATCGGCATTAACTGTTCGGCGATTCCTGAAACCTTGATGGAGTCGGAACTTTTCGGACACGAAAAGGGAGCCTTCACCGGCGCGGCGTCGAGGCGGGCAGGGTGTTTTGAGTTGGCGGATGGTGGCACGTTGCTGCTGGATGAAATCGCGGAAATGCCGCCGCTTTTGCAGTCAAAGCTGTTGCGCGTTATCGAGGAGCATTCGATAAGGCGGTTGGGGAGCCGTAAGGAAGTCGAGGTTGACGTTCGCCTGCTCGCGGCGACTAACCAGGAGCCCGAGAAGGCGGTGGCCCAGGGAAGCCTGCGCGAGGACCTGCTCTACAGGCTCAACGTTTTTCGTATTCATCTCCCGGCTCTAAAAGATCGCAAAGACGATCTGCCTTTGCTGGCCCAATATCTGGTGACCAAACTCGCGGAGAAACATTCGCGACCGGCGCGTTTTCTCAGTCCTGCGGCGCTTTCCGCATTGCAGTTTCACGCCTGGCCCGGCAACGTCCGCGAGCTGCGTAACGTCATCGAGCGCGCTGTCGTCATCTGTTCCGGCGAACAGATCGAGAGACACCATTTCGCTCCCTACCCAATAGACCAGCGCGAGCGGCTTCGAAACGAAGACACGATAACCTTCCCCGTCGGCACACCCATTGAAGAAGTTGAGCGGCAGATGATTTTGCGCACGCTGCAAAAGACCAAGAACAACAAAACGCGCGCCGCGGAGCTACTGGGAATCAGCCTCAAAACGCTTCACAACAAACTCAACCTCTATCGCGAACGTGGCCAGATGGATGATGAAGGCGAGCATTCAACTAATCAGAACCGGGAGCGGTAGCGACCGAGTGAAGCCTCCGGGTCTCAGCGCCAAGGGCGCGAAATGCAATAGCCTGGGGCAACGCCCCAGGCGAGTGTCAACGAATTTTGGAAGCGCTGAAGGCGCGCAATAGGAACTGTCGATCGAAAATAGAAGTGTGCGTTGGTTCCAAAATCATTTCGCGCCTTCAGCGCTAAGAAGCTTCAACTGGTCCCACCCTGGGCCGATGGCCCAGGCTATTACATTTCGCGCCTTTGGCGCTGAGACACGGAATGCAGATCCGCTGCAAGCGCTTCGGTGTCGTCGGCGAGGATTACGCAGCTCGCAATAAGGATTTTTCCACCGACCTTGGCAACTCCACAAAGATGAAATACTCGGCTGGGTAGAGGTAATCTTCACCGCTTTCATCCACCACGCGAATGTCGCAATCCGTCGCAGCATCTTCATCGGGCAGCACGCGATAGATCTTATGGACCTCAAGAGAGGTTGGATAATCAACATTATTGATGCAGACGGCGAATTTGAATGCAGGCTTTCTTTGACTCATACGGCTAATCCAGATACAGCTTACGTTTGATTTCTTTTTTGCCTATCCCATGGGCCTCATTATTTACGCCTGTTAGTTCCGCGATCAACAGCTCGACTTAAATTGTCTAATACACGGCGAAGCACATCTGCGGCCCTCACCAACTCTTCTATCGATAGCTGTGCGCATTGACCTAAGAGATGTGCATCCTCAGGTATCATTTTTACATATTTTTCATTAATGCGATCGCCTTCATGCTCGTACAAATGGCGTTTTTGAAATAGGCGCCGAATCGTTAGAAGATCGTCGGCCGTGAGTCCATCGAGTATGTCAATTCCAAGTTGGTTCTGGAAAAAGCTACGTGCCTCAAACAGAATTTGGAACCGTGCAAGCTCAGTGGTTATTTGCTTTGCTTTTCTTTTGCAGTACTGCTCGAAAGTTGACACAACATCTGAATAGGCGTGGCGCAGGGCTCGAACTGGATCAGAGCTAGCGGATATTTCCTGCTTTATGATTTCGAGATTGGCGTCATAAACCAAGATATTTTCAGCGCCACAGCCGGGGCAGTATCCGAAGACACCAAAGACTTGAAAGCTAGAGCTACAACCAGGGCAAACCAATTCAGAGTCAACTTCAAACTCTTGATAATTTGGACTAACCTCTTTCGCTCTATAGTTGATAGGCGTGTGCTTAATCGTAACGTTCTTATATTGGGAAGAAGCACTTGCTAGCCTTGCAAACATTTTGTCGGCTTGTCCGAGCACGTACTCACGTGCCTGCTCAATGGAAGCTTGCTTGAGATATGTCTCTTGATCCTCGGTTAGGAGTTCGTTCTTGGAGAACTGAAGCCGGCAATACGGGCAGACCATTTGGTCCTTTAAAGA
>JBGPYG010000112.1:0-9617 GCA_041493085.1 Pyrinomonadaceae bacterium
CGCATTCAGATTTGGGAGCACGTGATCCAGCAGCGATTGAACGTAACCCGTAGGACCTGACCAGTCATGACCGTCAGGTCTTGAAATCACCTGGCGCAACTCCACGCCCGCGTCTTCCCAACCATCCGTCTCGTCGCGAAAACAAAAATCATCGGGCGTGCGCGCGCCATAGAGCACAACCAACTGGCCAAACTCATCTTTTCGCTTCAGCACATGTCGCAGTGCGTATCGCAAAGGCGCAACGCCCGTCCCCATCGCCACGAACACCAGGTCTTTGCCTTTCTGATCGTCCAGGGCAAAGCCGTGACCGGTTACTTCCAACAACTCAATCCGCTCGCCCGGCCTCATGTCGAAGATCAAATTACTGGCGCCCAGCTTTTGTTTCACCAGCACTTCCAGCTCGGCATCCTCAGGCGCGCTCGCAAACGCAAAATAAGCCGGCGCTTCGCCCGCGACTGCCAGCACTGCAACCTGGCCCGGAACAAACTGAACGCCATGCTTCGCGCCCGCGTTCTCGGGCATGAGATCGAATGAGCGCACACCGCGCGCGTGCTCGCGGACTTGCGTAATGATCAGTGAAGGCACTGGCCCTGGCTCCCCCGGTTTGCTGCAAATGTGAAACTAGCGTTCAGTTTAGCAGGTACTGGCAGTTTCATTGAGTTCATGCAATACAGGTGGACGAGTAGCTACATCAGAACCGGGAGCGGTAGCGACCGGATCTTAGACTCAACCTGTAATCGACGATTTCGAGGCAAAAAGGATACGATTGAGTGCTTGGATCCGGTCGCTACCGCTCCCGGTTCTGATGTAATGGGCGCTTCTTTGACAACGGGCGACCTGATCTCCTGATTGATGCAAAATGCACCAGCTCAGTCTAGCAAACTCGCGTCCTGGATTATCATTGCTGGTGCTACAATGCGCACGAATTGCCCGCTCGCAAAAACTGCCATGCCCAAACGCTCGCCCGCCTCAAGCACTCTTTACGTCATCTTATGTGGAACGCTCCTGTTGTCGTGCGGGCTGGCAGTCGTAGCGCAGTCGGGCCGGCGCGTGCGAAAGCCGGCGCCCTTGCCCATTCCAACTCCGGAAGCTACATCCACGCCCACAACATCGTCCGAAAAGCCGAAGCTGGCAATCACCTTCATCGTTGGCTTGGATAAGTATGGCGACTCTTCAAGAATTTCCCTCAATGCTTACAGCGGCGTTCTCCGCAATTGCACCGACCGGCTTGGCGACTCCTTGTCGGTCAAAGCTGAGGTATCGACGCACGATATGTCGCGCTCCGACGCCGTGCGCCAAGCAAAAGCGGAAAAGGAAGCTTACATTGTTTGGCTGCAACTTCGCCCTAACACCTTCACCGGCCAGACTGGAGTCTACGATGACTCAAACAACGTCTACATTGAATACTCGGTCTTTGCCCCTGCCACTGCAAAGCTGGCTACCTCCGGAAACACTTATCCCGAGGCTTATCGAAATAAGCGCGTCAGGGTTCCCACTTCATCTACCAATGGAGATTATTATTTGAATCAGGCCGCGCGGGGAGCGGCGGAGAGAATCCTTGACCACTTCCATCTGCGCCTGCCAAACACGCTACCGTGATCACGCTCAAGCGGGCAAGTTTACACTTCGGCATAGAGCGCATCGATCACGTCGCGATACTGCTCGTCAACTACACGCCGTTTCACTTTCAAGGTTGGCGTTAACTCGCCGCCCTCGATCGTAAATTCATTTTCCAGCAGCGCGACCTTCTTTACGCGCTCATACTGAGCGAGTTCCGTCGTGAGTCGGGCAATCTGACGTCCGAAGAGGTCGACGATGCGCGGATGTTTGCAGAGTTCAGCGTGGTTTCCCTTGATGCCTTTAAGCTGCGCGTAAGATTCAACGAGCTCCCAGTCAGGCACGATGAGCGCCGCCGGAAACTTGCGGCCGTTGCCGACGAGGACAACCTGGTTTACAAAACGCGAGCCTTTGATCATCTGTTCGATCAGTTGCGGCGCAATGTATTTTCCGCCGGACGTCTTGAAGAGTTCTTTCTTACGATCGGTGATGCGCAGAAATCCGTCTTCGTCTATCGTTCCAATGTCGCCGGTTTTGAACCAACCATCGTTGGTAAACACCGCGCGCGTTTCTTCGGGTTTGTTGTAATAGCCACACATCACGTTGGGCCCGCGAGTTTCTATCTCACCGTCACTTGCAATGCGCACGTCCACATTTCTTATCGGCTTTCCTACCGTCCCCACGCGATTGTCTTCCATCACCCCCGCAGTGATGACGGGAGAAGTTTCAGTTAATCCGTAGCCTTGCACGATGGGGAGTCCAGCGCCGATATAGACAAGCCCGAGTTCCTCAGGCAGAGCCGCGCCTCCGGATATCAACAGCCGAATACGTCCGCCGAGGGCATTGCGCATTTTTGAAAAAATAAGCTTGTCGGCAATCTTGTGCTTCAATTCGAGCCAGGCCGGAATCTTCTGATGACGCGTCGACAGTCGGGCGTATTCCTTTCCAACCCCGACCGCCCAATTGAGGGCGGCAACGTTGAGCCGACCTTTCTCGGCAGTCTTTTCTTTCACGCGCGCGAAAATCTTCTCGAAGATCCGCGGGACGCCGACAAAGATCGTTGGCTTCACTTCGCGCAGATTCGGTCCAATCGCCTCCAGCGATTCGCCAAAATAGACGGCCATGCCGTGGTACAAATACATGTACATGGCCACTCGCTCCAGCACGTGCGATAGCGGCAACACAGACAGCGCGCTGTCGTCCCTGGCAAAAGAAAGATGCCCCGATGAGTCGATGAGATTTGAGACGAGGTTTTCATGAGTGAGCATCACGCCCTTGGGCTCGCCGGTTGTACCGGAAGTGTAGATGATGGTTGCCAACTCATCCGGTTTGATTGGGTGCGCCGAATTGTGGATGAGGTCAGGCTGTTCCGCTTCAATTGTTCGGCCCAGCGCCTCGAGTTCCGCCAATGAAATTCCCTGGGCTTTCGCGGTCGAAGGCTTCTCAAAAAAGACCAGCTGCTCTATCGCCGGGCACTCCGCGAGTATCGCCCGAACCTGAAGAAACTTTTCCTCATTCTGAAGCACGAGCACGCGCGCGCCGGAGTCTTTCAAAATGTAGCCCACCTGGGGCGGGGTCAGCGTGGGATAGATGGGGACGTCGATGGCGGTTGCAAACATGCAACCTGCGTCAGTCAACGTCCATTCGGGTCTGCTTTCTGAAAGAAGCGCGACGCGGTCGCCGCGCCTCACTCCCAACGAATAGAGGCCGGCAGCGATGTGGCGCGCACGCCTCAGCATTTCGTCTGAAGAAATGGAAACCCAGCGACCTTCGCGCTTGTAGTTAAGCGTGTCAGATCTCGGATGAACGCGAGCTACATACTCAAACACCTGGACGAGCGTAGTCGGCTCATCCTGACGCAACGGAATCCGTTTGCCTGTTTCCAGTTCTGAATCTACTGGTGAATCCACTGTGACCGTCGACGCTTGTGTGAGCTGATTCACTTCGCGCTAACTCCGTTGAGGAAAATATCGAGCACCTGGTCTGCCATGGGCGCTAACTTGTAACGGCGTTTTGAAAGGATCCAGTTGGTAGCCATTTCGTCCAGGGCGCCAAAAAGTATTTTCGCGACGACCTTGGCATTCAGTTCCGCACGAAACACTCCGGCGCGCTGGCCTTCTTCAAAAGTGGAACGAATAAGCTTGAGGTATTCAGCGAAACCAGCCGCTGAGAATTCCTCCATGAACTTTGTCGAACCTCGCAGCTCGACCTGAAACACGACGGCAAGATCGCGGTCGGCGCCGAGGCGCTCGAGATGCAGCAATGCGATCCGGCGTAGTTTTTCTCGCGGGTCGTTGGTTTGTTCGAGTTGTTCTCTGCCGGCGGCTATCGCTTCCGCCATGCTGCGATCGAAAATAGAATGAAGGATCTCCTCCTTGCTCTTGAAATAGAGATACACCGTGCCGTCGGCCACGCCTGCCTCGCTGGCGATGTCAGCGACCTTCGAGTTGAAATAACCGTTATGGGCGAAGACGCGGATCGCCGCGCGCAGAATTGCCTCGCGCTTGTCGGCGACTACCGGACGATCGGAATTGAGTGAACGAGTGCTTCTCATTTTGGAGTGCTGGGTCTTGATTGCGGCTTACTTCTGCTGAATGAACCGTCACTCAGCCTCGGTGCCGCTAGCGTACCCGCGGCTCTGGGGTTACGCAACCGCGCTCAGCGTTCCTGCCCGCCGGGGCTTTCATCGTTGTTCCTTGCCGTATTCAGACAAGTGATAGTCATCGATGACCGCAACGGTTATTATTCGTCTCTCGCGTTTGGATCTAGACTCTTTCAAAATCCTTGATCGATAACGGGAGCGTCAGCCTATGGACACTTACCTCATCCTCGCTACATTCGCCACGGTTTTTCTCACCGAGATGCTTGGCGACAAAGCACTGTTCACCATAAGTGCCTTGGTCACACGCTTCCGGCCCTTACCGGTCTTCTGCGGAGTTGTGCTGGCATTCATGGGCAAGATGCTGGCTGCGGTCCTCTTCGGTCACGCAATTACCGGGTTGCCGCCGACAGTAGTGGCGGCAACGAGCGCCTTAACGTTCCTCATAACCGCGGTTGTTATCTGGTTCAAGAAGCAGGAAGACTCGTCTGTAGAGCCGGAACCGCCGAAGCTCTGGCCGAAAACTCTGCTCACGGCCTTTGCTGCTATCTTCTTTTCAGAATGGGCCGATGCGGGGCAGCTTACCGCAGCAATGTTGACGGCTCGATCTCATGCGCCGTTCACGATCTGGCTCGGCGGCACCCTGGCGCTCGTCACCAAGGGTGCTTTGGCACTGGCTTTCGGAATTGGACTGCGCCGACATCTCCCGCGCAACGCTTTGCGCTACGGCGCGTTCGCATGCTGTTTGGTGATGAGCATCTTGTCAGCTTTAAGAATCCCGATATGATCAATTGGACATCTACGAGACGGAAGGTGAGGAACGACCAGATGCGCCTGAATAAGCTCAAGCTGTCCTGCCAAAAGAGCATCGTGGCGAGGAACCTGGGGTTGATTAGAAACATCACACTCAAGTCAGCCAACTCCAGGAAGTGTTTGTGGTTTGAGAATATCTGGCGGAAGGGACAGGACTCGAACCTGCATCACCTTTCGGGCGGCGGTTTTCAAGACCCTTGTATCTAGCGCTTTGCAGGCGGAGTTTCTTTCGCGTCAGTTGTCGTTTGCTGAAGCATTACGGTCTGTGCATCGCACGCTTCGTTGGTGGATTTGTCTGGCGCGTTTTCGTCTGTCGGCACACCGATGCGCCGTAAAATAACCTGGAAGCGCGGGTCGCGGCGGATGTCTTTTCCAAACATATCTCCCGTTCCAATCTTTGTTTCGAGATTGAGGAAAACTAATTCGCCGTTTCGTTCTGCAACAGCTTTTTCCAGCCACTCAAAGGTCTTGTCGTTTTCGTCAAGTCCGCCATAAACACGCGCAATGTCGAATGCAGCGACGGGCTGTTGCTGCTTCATTTCCAGCAGTTGATTCAGCACGTCAAAAGCCTCGTCTCGTTTTCCCAACCTGGCGCAAGCAACGCCCAGGATCGACAGGGTAGTTGGATAGCTGCCCAGAGCCACAGCTTTTCGGTATTCTTCGCGGGCTTCTTCGTACCTTCCTTTGAGCAGATGGACCATTCCCAGCTGCCAGTATGCGCCGTTAAAATTCGGCTCTATCTCAATCATTCGCCGGACTTGCGCGAGCGTGTCGCCCAAGCGGTCGGCAAACAAATATATCCAGCCAACGTTGAGATTCAAAAACAGTGAAAGCGGGTCTAGTTCAACCGTACGACTTCCTTCGTTGATCGCCTCGTCGAACCGCTCTCTGGAAGTTAAGAACAAGCCATACCACATGCCGGCATCAGCACTATTGGGATTGATCTCAATGGCCCGTTTGTATGCGTGTTCAGCCTTTTGCCAATCCCATTCGTTATAAAAGTGAATATTCCCCAGGGCGATGTGAGCTTCAGCCAAATCGTTATCTATTTCTCTCGCTCGGTTTGCCGCCGCTTTCGATTTCGGGACAGCTTCATCTGAAGAAAGCACGCCGAAATACCAGGCATGAGTCAGACTAATGGATATCCAGGCATACGCAGGAGCATATTCGGGTTCCTTCTCAATCGCTTGCTCGAAATACTCAAGTGCCTTCAGCCAACCTCCACCTGCGTGCTTGTTGAAGTAATAACGTCCTTTGAGAAATAACTCGTATGCTTCGGTGTTGTCGGTGTAACGCTTCATCACCAACGCCTTTTCTTTGCCGAACAGTTTCAACTTAAGCGCATCAACAATTGCCTGTGTTATCTCGTCCTGCACGTCGAAGATGTCCTGCATCTCGCGGTCATATCTTTCCGACCAGAGGTGATAACCGTCTGCGGCGTTGATAAGCTGAACCGTGATTCTTACTCGACTGCCGGATTTCCGAACGCTGCCTTCCAAAACCGTTTTGACACTCAAGGCGTGTCCGATTTCGCTGACATTCGTATGCTTGCCTTTGAACGAAAAGGCTGAGGTGCGCGCTGCAACCTTCAAATCTTCAATCTTCGCCAGCGCGTTCAGGAGTTCTTCTGCCAAACCGTCGCAGAAGTATTCGTTCTCCGTGTCGTTGCTCATGTTCGCAAACGGCAACACAGCAATTGAGTTTTGCGGTTCGGTTTTGGCCGTGGTTACCGCTCTGATAATTTGCGTCCGGGCTTCGGCTTTTTTTTGGGGCGGTGAAGTGCGTTCGAGTTCGGCTTCGAATTCCAGACGCTTTTGCAGACTCTTCAAATCATTCACTAAGTCGTTCGCGGTTTGATACCGTGCTTCACGGTCTTTCCTGAGCGCCCTGTTGACGATTCGGTCGATCTCCAGCGGAAGTTCGAGAAGGACTTGATTGATGGGCTTGGGCTCGTCTGCGATGATCGAACCGATTACGTCCATCGCATTCTCACCATCAAATGCCTTTCTGCCGGTCAGCATTTCATACAGTACCACTCCGAAGCTGAAAATATCCGACCGCGCATCTATCACTTTTCCACGAGCCTGCTCCGGCGACATGTAGCTTGCCGTGCCAATGATCATTCCAGCGCTCGTCCCCGCCTTAACCGCCGTGACCGCTTCCGGGTCCGTTTCTTTATTGATCCGGCCCGCTACCGCAGTGGGTCCCGACAGCTTGGCGATGCCAAAGTCGAGAATTTTAACTAAGCCATCCGGACGAATCATTACGTTTTCAGGCTTGATGTCGCGATGAACTATTCCCGCGCTGTGTGCGGCCTGCAAAGCCAATGCAATTTGAGTTGCCACATCCAGCGCGGCGGTAAGCGACAACGACTCGCAATTGTTCAGCGTCTTGCCCTCGATGTATTCCGTCGCGATGAAGGTCGTTTCCTCAGTCTCGCCGATTTCGTAAATTGTGATGATGTTCGGGTGATTGAGGGCCGATGCAGACTTTGCTTCCAGCACAAAACGGCGCATTCGGTCGGCGTCTGCCGCGAACTCCTGAGGGAGAATCTTGAGTGCAACCCGGCGGTCGAGTTTTGTATCCTGAGCAAGATAGACGTCGCCCATTCCACCAGCGCCGAGTTTGGAGACGATGCGGTAATGCGAGATTGTCGAATTGATGCTAAGCCTCTCACTCATAATTTTTCGCCATTAAGGAATATCTTGCTCAGAACAACAAACAACCGAAACCTTTTGTCTGGACCGCCGCCGCACAACAGATCATCGATGGACTTAATCGTTGTAAAGGAATTTCTAAGACACTACAATAGCAGGGCCGCTTCATTCGTTTCCAGACAATGAAAGGAAAAACCATGAAAGAGTTTCTTTTGTTATCTGTTTCAGTCGTTCTGGTGCTGCTAGTCGCTTTTGGCAACGAAGAAGCAAAAGCACAGACTGATGCGCAGTTTCTGAATAGCCTTGCAGCCGACACAAGAAAGACCCTACCTACGACGATTGGCGACGTGGAGTTTACAGATGCAACCACGTATTGCCCGGCCGGCTGCCAGCGCAATTATGCAACGAGTGTCCTTGGGGTTACGGGTTGGACTCCGCGTCTGGCTCAGCAAAACGTTTCGATAGGACAACTGGAGCAGTCTGTAAAGCCCCAGATGTTGAAAGATTACTGTACCTCTGATGCGAAGCAGAGAAACATTGGCGCGGCAGTCTATGTCTACGACATGTACAAGGCTTACATCGGAGTCTTCTCGGTCACGCCGAGCGATTGCCCCGCAAGTGTCACGCCTAACGTGGCACCAAACACTTCGGCCACATCAGTTGAAGATCAATACTGGGATGCGGTCAAGAATACATCACGCGTCGGGGACTTTCAGGCTTATCTCAATTATTACCCGAACGGCCAATACGCCTCCATCGCCCGCCTGCGAATAAACCAGCTTGGCGGTTCCGCTAATTCAGCCTCGTCGCCGACACCGGTTTCGCCCGGCAACAACAACCCTCTTCCGTCCGGTTCAGCGGCTTCTACCGTAGAACAGCAATATTGGGACGCAGTCAAGAACAGTTCGCGCCCGTCGGATTTTCAGGACTATCTTAATAATTACCCGAACGGCCAATACGCACCGATCGCTCGCCTGCGAATAAACCAGCTTGGTGGTTCCGTTAGTTCAGGATCAGCGCCGACGTCGGTCTCACCTGGCGCCAACACCACTTCGCCTGTGACTTCCGCGACTTCCACTGTCGAACAGCAATATTGGGATGCGGTCAAGAACAGTTCGCGAGTCGACGACTTCCAGAACTATTTGCGGGATTATCCAAATGGACAATTTGTGCCGATCGCACGACTCAAGATATCTCAACTTGGTGGAAACGCGCCGACGAATCCGCCGGTCAATTCAACGGCAGAAGAGCAATACTGGAATAACATAAGCAATAGTCAGCGGGCGCAGGACTTCCAGGGCTATCTGTATAATTATCCAAATGGGATCTATTCATCGCTCGCTCGCCTGAGAATAAGCCAACTTGGCGGTAACACGACACAAAGCCTGCCTGTCGCATCAGCTGTGGAAGAGCAGTATTGGAACAGCGTCAGAAATAGCCAGCGTCCACAGGATTTTCAGGACTATCTGAATAACTATCCCAACGGACAGTATGTGCTCGTCGCCCGACTCAGGATTAATCAACTGACTGGGGCAACTCCCCCAAGCACCTTAACAAGCCCTCCCCGGCAACAGACCGCTGCTGAAATTCTTGCCAGTGCCCAATATGGATCAATCAGCGAGATCTTACCGTTGCGGAGAGTTTTCGTGGCGGCAACCGACCTTGATAGCCGAGACACGATCCTCAAGGAACTGCAAGCGTTCCCAAAACTGATGGTGGTTGGACGCAAGGAAGATGCTGAGTTCTTTATCCTTTTTGCGTTAACCGATCAGGCCACGGGTGCGAACATAGCAGGTAACCCAAATCCTGTTGATCAAACCTACCTCGGCGAGATGCTAGTCTTTTCTGCACGCGCAGGAACAAACGGAGAAGCAATCGCTCGCATTCTCTGGCGCACGAAAAAGACGCAGGTCTTTAGCTCGGGTCTCACATTCAACCGACACCCGGCAGTCAACGCGGCGCGGGAATTCAAGAACGAGCTGAAAAAGATA
>JBGPYG010000178.1:0-7533 GCA_041493085.1 Pyrinomonadaceae bacterium
ACGTGACCGAATCGCCGAGACAAACAATGCGAATCGAGCCGGGCTGCTTGGGTTGAAGCTGCCGCGATGATTGTTCAGCGCGAAGGTGTTCAGAGTTTGTCGAAAGCACAGTGAAGTCCCAGACGACGTGATCGAGGTTAGACTTCAGTCGCCAGAGCAGGAGCGGGTCGCCTTCAAAGATACCTGACTGTTTGGCATCAGCAACCTGTGCCTTCTGTTGAGAAGTGACGACGAATAGATCCAGACTCGAAACATGCGACATCGTCAGCCGCGTGCCAACTTCAATTGCGGTCAGTAGCAGAAGAAAGCTGAAATAGATAATTGCAGCGTAGGCGACGCGGCGCTTGAGAGTGATCGACTGCCGCGGTCTGGGGGAATGTGGACCGAGCGATTTTTCTTCGGATGTCTCAGGATCGTCCATTGTTCCGAGCGTGCCCGTTTGATTTAGCGAGATGTGCGCGCAAATACCTGCCGGTGTGAGACGCGGGCGAGGCCATGATCTCTTCCGGCGTGCCTATTGTCACAACATGTCCGCCGGCATCGCCGCCTTCCGGTCCCAAGTCGATGACGTAGTCGGCTGTCTTGATCACGTCTAGGTTATGTTCGATGACCAACAGCGAACCGCCTGCCTCAATCAACGCGCGAAACGCCGCCAGGAGTTTGTTGATGTCGTCGAAATGTAAACCTGTAGTTGGCTCGTCGAAAATGTAGAGGGTCTTCGCACCGGTCCGTTTTGAGAGTTGGGCAGCCAGCTTAATGCGCTGCGCTTCGCCGCCGGAGAGCGTGGTCGCTGACTGACCCAGCCGCACGTAACCCAGCCCCACTTCATCGAGCACGCGCAGGCGATTAGTAATCTTTGGCACCTCGCGAAAGAAGGTTATCGCTTCGCGCACAGTCATATTCAAAACTTCGTGCACGTTCTTGCCGCGATAACCTACGTCGAGAATCTGTTGCTTGAAGCGCGTTCCTTTGCATTCTTCGCACACCAGTTCGACGTCAGCCAGAAACTGCATTTCCACCGTAACTGTGCCGTCGCCCTGGCAAACGTCACAACGGCCGCCGGGCAGGTTGAATGAGAAGTGAGACGGATCAAACCCGCGCGCCTGCGCCTCACGGGTCGAGGAAAAGACTTCGCGAATGCCGTCGTAAACTTTAATGTAGGTGACGGGATTTGAGCGGGGTGTGCGTCCGATTGGCGACTGGTCAACCAGAATCACATCATCAATAAGCTCGCCGCCCTCCAACTTGGAAAACGCGCCGACGTGACCTTGCCAGTCTCCTCTTTGTTTCTTCAGGCCCGCGTAAATGCAATCGTGAATCAGTGTTGACTTGCCGGAACCACTAACCCCCGTGATGCACACAAGCATGTCGAGCGGAAACTCCACGTCGATCGATTTTAAGTTGTGTTCTGACGCTCCGCACAGGGACAGACGCCTTTGCTGAAACAGGCGACGTTGCCTCGGCTCTTTGATTTCAGCCTCGCCCCTTAGATAACGCGCTGTCAGTGAGACTTCATCAACCAACAATCCCTTGAAGTCGCCTTCATAAATGACTCGGCCGCCGAGTTCGCCCGCGGACGGGCCGATATCGAGAATGTGATCCGCGGCGCGCATCATGTCCTCGTCGTGTTCCACCACCAGCACCGTATTTCCGATGTCGCGCAAGTTGTGCAGCAAGCTAATGAGACGGTCGTTGTCGCGCGGGTGCAAACCGATGGAAGGCTCGTCGAGAACGTAGAGCGCTCCGACCAATGAAGAACCCAGATTCGTGGCGAGCTGTATGCGTTGCGCTTCGCCACCGGAGAGCGTAGAAGCAAGACGATCCAACGTGAGGTAATCCAAACCAACTTCCACGAGGAATCGCAATCGCCGTCGAATCTCAAACAGGATCCGCTCGGCAATTGCGCCCTGTTCGGTCGAGAGTTTCAGTGAGTCGAAGAACACCGTTCCTTCCTTTATAGCTAGCGCGCAAACGTCCGGCAGCGTGCGGCCGCCGACTTTCACGTCGCGAGCTTCCTGTCTTAACCTCCCGCCGCCGCAGTCAGGACACAGCGTGTAGCCGCGATACTTGGAAAGAAAGACGCGCACGTGCAGCTTGTATTTCTTAGTTTCGAGCCAATCGAAGAAGCCGCGCACGCCTGCCCAATCCTTCTTGCCTGCAACAATCGCTCGCTGCTCGGCGCGCGGTAGTTGCGCAAACGGAACGGTCATCGAAATCTTCTCTGACTTGCAAAACTGCTTCAGCTCATCCAACGCCCACTCATGCTGCGGTTTGGTCCAGGGTTCAATTGCGCCTTCTTTGAGACTTAGTCCGGGATTCGGAATTACCAGATCGAGATCGAGTCCAATCGTGTTACCGAAACCCTGGCAGGTTGGGCACGCGCCATAAGGATTATTAAAACTGAAGAGACGCGGCTCGGGTTGGGCGTAGACAGTGCCGTCATACTTACACTCGAATCTGTCAGAGAACTTCAGACGCGTGGGCTCAGCTTCGGCAGTTTCAATGTTTGCCGTGCCGTGACCTTCCTGAAAGCAGATTTCCAAAGAATCAACCAGCCGCTGCCGGATGTCAGGCCCGGCGACGAGCCTGTCGACCATTACAAAGGCGCCTTCGAAAGTATCGAGCTGATAATCGTCAGGTGAATGAAGATCGATAGTCTGCCCGACGGAATACAAACGAGTGAAGCCGCGTTGCATCAGGCTCATTACGTGTGCCGTGATCGTCTGACGCGGAGTAATCACGTGACGCGGAGACGCGGAGACACGGGGATTTCTTCGCTTCTCCGTGTTTCCGTGTCGCCGTGTCCCCGCGTCTCCGTTCTTCCCTGTCTCGGACAGCCCCGCTTGCGCCGGAAACAAGACGTAAAAGCGCGTCCCCTCAGGAAGCGTTCGCAAGATTTCAGCGGCCACGGATTCTGGCGAATCTTTGTAAACTTCGCGACCACAGACGCGGCAGTAAGTTATCCCAACCCGAGCGTAGAGCAGGCGCAGGTAGTCGAAAACTTCCGTTTGTGTGCCGACAGTTGAACGCGGATTTCGAGTTGAGTTCTTTTGGCGAATCGCAATAGCGGGAGCAATGCCACGCACCTCATCCACGTCCGGCTTGTCCATACGCTCCAGAAACTGCCGCGCGTATGCCGACAACGACTCCACGTATCGCCGCTGCCCTTCCGCATAAATGGTGTCGAAGGCGAGCGAAGATTTGCCGGACCCGCTGACCCCCGTAACCACCGTCATCTGGTTAATCGGGATCGAGAAGGAGATATTCTTCAGGTTGTTGACCCGGGCTCCGCGGACTTCGATGGCTTCTTCAGGCATGTCTCAAAAGTTGCGCCGGCCAGATAGAGGAGAAGCTGGCAGCTTACGTAAACTTTGAATGATACCAGCGAATGGCCGGCGAGGCGAAATGGCGATGGGCAACGATCGTGGCGTTAGCGAAGCTACGCCGTTAACGAACCGAGCGCGGTAGCGACGGATCCTGGAGTCAACCTCCGCATTAGGAACGGTGGAACGCCACCCGCAATCGTTCAGAGGACGCTTGCGCAAGGTGGATGCACTTTTCTCCGGCGCCTCGTAGTGTCAACGGTTCTGACCGAGTTGACTCGAGGATCCGGCGCTACCGCCCTCGGTTCTGTAATGCGACCGCAATGATGGCGCGATATCGATTATGAGAGTTATCATCCCCCAGCAATTCAATTCCGCCAGAAATTCACTTAGGAGGATCTCATAACATGCGACGCACTTGCGTTTTCGCGCTTGCTCTTCTTGCAGTCATATTCGTCCCAACCGCGAGCTTCTCCCAAGGTGGTCAGCCGAGTGGTCAGATGGAGGCTTCCCGCGGAGTTGCCGGTGGCGGAGTGTCGGTTCGCGGCTGGACCGGAAAGATCGACGCCAAAGAGGAGGCAGCCGGGATGACCCTCAACAGCGCGAAGCTGGCTAAAGACGGCAAGGCCCTGCACGTTACCACCGGTCCGGCAGTGACGTATTGGAATCCCGCCAACAAAGCGTCCGGAAACTACACCGTAAAAGCGACGTTCAAGGAACTGAAGTACATGAGCATCAACAGCCACCCACACCCTTACGGGCTGGTGATCGCGGGTAATGATCTGGGGACGGACCAGCAGAGTTACTTGTACTGCGCAGCTTATGGTAACGGCAACTTCATCGTGCGCGGTTTCGGACCAGCTCCATTTCAAATGAATGGGCCGCGTGGTAGCGCGGACCCGGCTGTGAACAAGGCGGCTGGCGTGGGCGAACCGGTAACCCAGGAGATTGCAATTTCCGTCAGGGGGGACAAGGTTGAGTGCGCCATCAACAACAAAGTCGTCGCGAGCTACGACAAGTCTGTCCTCCTAACTTCCGGCAAACTCAAGTCAACTAATGGCGTGTACGGCATCCGCTTCGCACATAACACCGACGCCATCGTGACCGGCCTCAAGGTCACGAAACATTAGGGGAAGCAAGCGCCAAAGGCGCGCAACGTGAAAGCCCGGGGCCAACGGCCCAGTTCAGGAGCGGCACGTGATAAAAGCGCTGAGGGCGCGAAATAGGAGGCGGCGGCCGAGGCGTAGTTGTGTTTGATCTCCGCATCGATTGCGCGCCTACAGCGCTCGGAGAACCTCCACCGTGTCCAACCGGGGGCCGCTGGCCCAGAGCCGGGTTCCCAGCCGATGTTGCCTAATGGGGCACCTGGCACTAGAATCGCCCGCACCAATCAGTTTTATCATTCTGCAACTCAATGAGGAGGAGATATGAAAGGAAGAGTGATCTTACTTACCTTGGCGGCATTGCTTGTTGGCGTGACTGTTTGCTTAGCCGCTAACCCGCAAATGGGCCCGCAAATGGGCACCTGGAAGCTGAACGAGGCAAAGTCGAAGTTCGGCCCGGGGGCAACGAAGAACCACACCGTAGTCTACGAAGCCGCGGGCGACAGCGTGAAAGTCACGGTGGATGGGACGGACAGCGACGGCAATGCGACGCATAACGAGTGGACCGGCAAGTTCGACGGCAAATTCTATCCCGTAACCGGCGATCCGACTTCAGACGTGCGGTCGTACAGGAAAATAAACAACCATACGTTGGCGTTAACCGCCAAGAAAGGCGCCAAGGTAACTCTAACCGGTCGAATAGTCGTTTCGGCCAACGGCCGGACTCGCACCGTGACCACGACCGCAACTGATTCTAAGGGCAAGAGGGTCAGCAACAGGGCGGTATACGACAAACAGTAGCGAGACCTTCACCAATCACCAGGTCGCGAACCGGTCACCCAGGAGATTGCGATTTCAGTGAGCGGTGACAAGGTTGAGTGCGCGATCAACAACAAAGTCGTCGCGAGCTACCCGGGGAACGCCGCAGCCCGCGTGGGGTGGTAGGACAAGTCTGCGCTGGTAACTGCGGGCAAGCTCAAGTCAACTGACGGCGTGTACGGCATTCGCTTCGCACAAGACACAGAAGGACTGGTGACCGGCCTCACGATCACGAAACCTTTGCTTAACCCCGCATTGAAAATCGTCGGTGACATGAGGTCAGTACCACCTCGCGGTAGCGGGTGGGTCCGCCTTCCGCAAACAGACGTGATCTGATGAGAGGGCTCCCACCTCGGATTAGCGGGTCGGTCTCAGCCTGAAAGGCTGCCAGATAGTAGCCGGTGGTCGCAGCGCGGCGCAGACCACCGGAAAGCAGCGAGCGTTCGTCCGCACCCTGAAAGGGTGCCAGGATCTCTGAGACCCTTTCAGGGTCCGGAATCATTTCCATCTGCCGTCCGGTGGTCTGCGCTGCGCTGCGACCACCGGCTACTGTCTGGCAGCCCTTCAGGCTGACTGGCTCTCTACTTGAACGACAGCGATATGACGCAAGTCAAACAAATCGCAAACGAGATCCAGCAGCGCATTAGCCGCTTTGAAGAGCGCAGCTAGCCAGAGCTGCCACCCTCCGACGGCGAAATGTGAGACTTAATTCGAAAGATTTGACTCCCCGGCTAATCAATAACGTGTTCGTGGCGTTATTATGAAGTTCCAATGAGATACTGGTTACTCCGTCGACCCCCTCTCTACTCTGACATACATCCCAACCACGCTAACAAGCCTTGGGACTACGACAAGGTGTTCGTGAACGTCCGCCTAAAGGCGGGTGATGTTGTGTACCTCATAGCTGCTTACGATGAACTATATGGGTGGGGCCAGGTGGATAAGAGGGAGTCGTATCAAGACAGTGAGCTTGAGCGGCGAGCGTACAGAGTCACAATAACCCGTCCGGTTGTTCAGCAGGGTCTTTTAGCGGCGGACGAGATCAAGCGCATACCAGTACTAGCTGAGCTGTTTCGTAGCTCAGAAATCAATCTGGTTGAGCTGAGAGCGACTCAGGTGAACGCCTTTAATGAACTGTTGCGCGCTAAAGGAGTCTCAGCACCAGCTAACATGGAAGGGGACGAACCAGAAACTTCAGATTTACTAAATCTGAAGTTTCCTCGCTTGCCGCTTAAGCCTGGTGAGGAAGTCTGGCTCAGTGCTGCTTACGCTCGAATGAAGGAAGGAAAAAA
The DNA here is from genome assembly GCA_041493085.1 of Pyrinomonadaceae bacterium. Taxonomy (GTDB): domain Bacteria; phylum Acidobacteriota; class Blastocatellia; order Pyrinomonadales; family Pyrinomonadaceae; genus PSRF01. Next base: position 6,538 of record JBGPYG010000178.1, read on the forward strand.
GCTCGAAACGCGGGAATTGTACGTTGAGCTCTTGGATAGGATTCCCCAGGATTTTGAGTATGAAAGAATTGATCGAAGGCTTGTGTCGGATCGGGAATTGACCGAAACAGCCTGCACAAGGTCCATTCTGTGGAGGGCGCGTTTTAGCGCGGTGGGCTTGATGGGTTTTGAAGAGACTCCGGACAGTAGTCCGACTGAAACGCTATGAAAACCCTGGTCCTGAGTCATGAGGAAGTTTTAGAACTCCTTCCGATCAAAGAATGCATCGCTGTCATGCGTGAGGCCCTGATCGCGCTCGCCGCCGGTAAGGTTCATCAGCCGTTAAGAACAATTCTCCGGCCACCTGACGCGAAGGGTGTAATGGGATTGATGCCAGCCTACATGTCTGGTGGCATGTCTGGTGATGGCGCTGCCTTTGGGTTGAAAGCAATATGCGTATTCCCTGGAAATCCAGCGAAAGGTTTGGATTCACACCAGGGAGCGGTGCTGCTTTTTAGCGCGGAGACCGGCGAGCTGCTGGCCATGATGAATGCTTCAGCTATCACGGCCATTCGTACAGCAGCTGTCTCAGGTGTGGCGACAGACTTGCTCGCCCGAGTGGATGCCTGCAATCTCGCGATAATCGGTTCCGGTGTGCAAGCACGCTCGCATTTGACGGCCATGTCTCAGGTTCGTTCACTCACGCGTTGCCGCATAGCGAGCCGACACATTGAACACGCACAAAAATTTGCGGAAGAGATGAGGCGAGACTTCTCATTCCCGCTGGAACCAGTCGAGACTGTCGAAGCAGCTTTAGAAGGCGCCGACTTGATTGTCTCTGCGACCACCGCCGTTGAGCCAATCGTGAGGCGTGAATGGATCTCAGCCGGGGCTCACTTGAATGTCGTAGGGTCGAGCACTCCAAACGCGCGCGAGGTAGACAGTGAGACAATGGCGGCAGCGAGCCTATTTGTAGACCGCCGTGAATCAACCATCAACGAAGCCGGGGACTACCTC
>JBGPYG010000280.1:0-5661 GCA_041493085.1 Pyrinomonadaceae bacterium
CCGACCAGACGCCTCCGCACGCCTTCGTCTTTTTGTTTTGCCAGAGCCTCACGGCCGATAAAGTCGCCTTTGTTTAGTTTGCAGATCCAACCGAGGTTCGCTTCCAGGAGCGTTGTGTTTTCGTCAATCTCGTGGCCGTAGAGTGCCATGCCTGCTTCGAGGCGAAGCGTGTTGCGGGCTGCCAGGCCGCAGGGAAGCACGCCTGTGTCCGAACCGAAATTTCCAGCGTCAAGCAGCTTGTTCCAGATGCGTTCCGCTTTACTAGCGTCAGCGTAAACTTCGAAGCCGTCTTCGCCCGTGTATCCCGTGCGCGAAACAAGCGCCGGAATGCCATCAACCTGACCTTCGGCGAAGTGGTAATACTTTATCTCGGAGAGCGGCAAGTCAGTCAGCCCCTGCAAGATACCAAGCGCGTCCGGGCCCTGAAGCGCCAACTGACAGTAATCCGAGCTGACGTTTTTAAGTTGGGCTGATTCGTTTCGGCAATGCGATATGATCCAGTCCCAATCCTTTTCAGTGGTGCCGGCATTCACGACGAGTAGCAGGTGATCTGCGGCAAAGCGATAGACCAGGAGATCATCAACGACCGTGCCTGCGGGAGTTGTGAGCGCCGAGTATTGCGCTTGGCCATCGATAAGCTTTGCAGGGTCATTCGAGGTAAGGTAGCTGACGAGAGCAATCGCCTCCGCCCCGCGCACATCAATCTCGCCCATGTGAGAGACATCAAAGAGACCCGCATGCTTACGCGTGCGCAGGTGCTCTGCGATTGTGCCAGCGGGGTATTGCACCGGCATGTCCCAGCCACCGAAATCAACCATGCGCCCACCCATACTGCGGTGGACGGAATTGAGCGGCGTTCGCTTGAGTTCTGGAGCGAGTGCAGTCACGCGTGTCTTTTCAGACTAATCCGTAGTCCAATTCTGATCAAAGTCGTTAGTAAAACAGGGTGAAGCCGCAAACTAACATGCGCAGTGCGGTGCGTCAAGCGAGTCTATTGGCAGGGTACGGATGCAGGTTGAGATTCAATCAGCTGTCATTTCGCGTTTGCGCTTCCTGTCCGTCACGCAACCCGGAAGGAACGTCAGGAGTCATCAGAACCGGAAGCGGTAGCGACCGGCCGGATACTCAACCAGAGCCTTGGAACGGCAGTCGTAGGACCAATGGCTTGAGCTTCGAGAGGCGAAACAGCAATCGAAAGTTAGACAGTCGAGTGTCGGGCCAGTCGCTACCGCTCCCGGTTCTGATATGCTTGCGGGACGATTAGGAATCAAAAACTTCTATCGCGCACGTCCACCTTCTGCACGGTGAAGACCACTCGCATCGTATCTGGACGACGATCCAATGACGCCGGAACGAAAGCCGCGCTTTGTCGCAGAGCAACTTCAAAGTCAGCCAGCATCTGACGGTCCCGAGGCGCTTGCACAACGTCCGCCAGCGACGCGGCTCCATTACTGAATACGTCCGCGACCACGATCATGTCGTCTGCATCCTGATTTACGGCGTTTGGGTGCGCATAAGAGCCTGTGAGCGCCGCGAGGGCGCCACCAGGATTGAGGCTGGGTGATTGCTCAGCAAACGGAGCTCGCCTGTTGGAGAAGTCTTTCGAACTTACCGGCTGATTCAAGTCGTAGCCGGGGCTTGATCGAAATACCATGACGGTGCTCAGTTGTCGTGATGCTTGTTGTAGCGCGATGAAGTGTGGACTGAGAGCGACGAACATGGAGAAGAAAAGAACCACGGACGCAAAAGAGCCCACGCCGTACGGCATCAATCGCGGTTCAAGCCAAAGCACGATGCGCTCCCGGAAGGAGCGTTCGGGTGACTGGCGACGGGCGGCGGCTTCAATCATCAGAGCATTGGTGATCGACGTCGCCAACTCGGCGGGCGCAACCGGACGAGTAAGCTGGCGTAGACTGCGACTAACTGAACGCAATTCGGCGGCGTGTGCGCGGCAAACAGGACATCGATCCAAATGCTCGTCAACCGTAGCCCTCGCCGGCAGCGACAAAACGTCATCAACAAACTGAGAAAGCAGTTGTGTCGTTTCTTCGCAATTCATATGAATTCAGATGTCAGATGTCAGATGTCAGATAGGAAAGCGTCACGCTGACCGCTGATATCTGACTTCTGACCTCTGCCCTTTTCGGATGGCCGACCGACCCCGGCTGCTCCGTTTGTTAAAAAGGAACAACTCCGGCTAGTTACATACCGCAGAGTAGTCTCGTTGAATTCAAGCGTCCCTTCAACGGGTGTTGCTGGCCACGTTTCAAATTCGCTTTTCATCTTCGAGTTACTCTTCGTCTGCTCCCGCCGTTTTCTCACTTCGACCCATTTGGCACCGAGTTTCATGTGAGCCGGGGCGGGTCGGCCATCCGATTTAGAATTTCGAATTGCGGATTTCGAAATGCGGATTTGCAAACTCAACGGCGGTTTGCTCCAATCCGAAATCCGAAATTCGCATTCCGAAATTTTACAAAGATCCTTCCAACCGTTGACGCAATTCCTGGCGGCCACGCGCCAGTCGCGACTTCACTGTTCCAACATTGATTCCCAGGGTGCTGGCAATTTCTTCATAGGAAAAGCCTTCGATGTCTCGAAGTATCACTGTTTCGCGATACGCCATACCGACCTTCTGGAGGGCCGACCTCAAGGCCACTTCGCGCTCATGCGCTAAGGTTTGCTGCTCAGGATTCTCGGACGACTCAGCCAGCGTCGCGACCAATGTCTGATTAGACCGGCCCTGCGTCGCGTCCAGCGATACGGTCGAGTCGCGCCGGCGTCTGCGCCACCAACGCCAGCGATTCCTGGCCTGGTTGATAGCGATGCGATAGATCCAGGTTCTCAGGTCGGCTTCGCCCCGGAAGCGACCGATGTTTTGGAAGGCCCGCAAAAACGTTTCCTGCGTCAAATCGCGAGCTTCTTCGCTATTCTCGGTCAGTCGGAAGAGTAGTCCATAAATTTCGCCGGAGCGTTCTGTAACCAACTCCTCGAAAGCCGCCGCATCGCCTCGCTTTAATCTTTCAATGAACTCGGCCTCAGCACTGGGCCGCAACTCGCAAAACTCCGTAGAGGCTGCGGACGCAACCTGCTCTAACTCCATTTGCCGGAGGGCTATTGGCTCCCCGTAGCTCACTTGTTACCCCCTGGGGATGGAATCGGAGTAGCTGACGTCCTCTGCCCGTGTGCAAACAGCGGGGTGGGCAGTCCTGTTGTTAGACACCGGGTCAGGCCGTTTGTTCCCGTTGGAATTCTCATCCCCATTTCTCGCCCACATTTGGATGCCAGCCTGGTTTTCAACGCTGCAATACTATACAAACGCCCTGCTTGACAAGCTTTCCGAGCGGCCCTTACAGTGAGTGTTTCGCTAATCATACACCTGAAAGAACGCAGTCCACTATGCAGACTTGCGAGAAAGAACGACGTGGCTAAATACAAAAAGAAGCGGGCAAGAGAACTCCAGCAGGACAAGTTTCGCGATACCGCAGGCAAGATTTTTGACCGGGTAGCCGATCGGCTGGAAGGCAGAGGGACGGCCATACTATACGGACTAGCCGGCGTTGTCCTGATAGCCATCCTCGTGGGTTTCTGGGTGAGTTGGAACAAGCGAAAGGATGACGAAGCGCGGCGCGCCCTGGGACGAGCAATTACGATTGCCAGTACTCCTTTAGCTAAAACATCGTCCGAACCCATTGCCACAGGTGCAACCTTCGCGAGCGAGCAAGAGCGCGCCCAAAAGGCAATCGACGAGTTTCAGAAAGTCGCAGCCAAGTACGGCGATCCTTACAAGACCGAAGCGCGTTACTTCATCGCCACCAACCTGCTCTATATCGACCGTGACAAAGCCATGAACGAGCTCGCCGAGGTTAGTAAAGGGAGTGTGGTAGAAGCGGCGACGCTGGCTAAATTTGCACTCGCCCAGGCGAAGGAAGCTGACGGAAAATTAGAGGAAGCGGCACGGCTGTATTCTGAGTTGGCGGCGCAAAATAGCCTCTTAGTAACTCCGGAAACTGCGAATCTTCGGTTGGCTGCGGTCTACGAGAAGCAGGGCAAGAAGAATGAAGCGGCCGACTTGGTTTTCAACATCGTGGAGGCGTCGCGCAAAGCGAAGGACAGCGATGGCATTCCAATCCCACCATCTGCGGCGGCTAGGGAAGCAGCAGAACAACTACAAAAGCTCGACCCCGATCGCTACGCGAAACTGACCCCGGAAGCACCCAGCGGCGATCTTCCGTTCTAATTGCGCAGGTTGCGCTTAGTGATTTGAACTTCTGCTCTTCGAACTCTGAACTTGGAACTTTGATCTTTGATAAGAAGAGTTCAAAGCACAAAGTTCAAAGCTTTGTCTGTTCCTAAATGGACAACCTTACTCACTCGCTGGTGGGACTGGCTGCGGCAAAAGCAGGACTGGAAAAACTATCACCGCGGGCGACGACTCTTTGCATCCTTGCTGCCAATGCTCCTGATGCCGATATAGTCACCCTTATCTTCGGGCGCTGGACGTTCCTGCACCACCACCGCGGGATTACCCATTCAATTGTCGGCGCATTTGCGTTGGCGGTCACTCTGCCACTCATTTTCTATTTTGCTGACCTGCTAATCGCCCGGGCGCGAAAACGTGCGCCAAACATAAGGCTCCCCGGACTACTACTCGCCTCCTTCATTGCCACCGCCACGCATCCCTTGCTGGACTGGACGAACAACTATGGTGTTCGGTTTCTACTTCCGTGGAATCCCAGGTGGTTCTATGGCGATTTTGTTTTCATCGTAGATCCCTTCTTATGGATCGTCCTCGGCGGCGCCGCGTTCCTTCTTACCTCGAAAACGCGGAAGCACGTCATCGTCTGGATCGTGATTGCCCTGGTTCCCAGTTATCTGGTTTTGGTGGCGCCAACGGGCCCCACTCGGCTAGCTAGTGAGACCTTGCTCCGACTTCTTTGGATAGTGGCTCTGATTGTTCTTGTTACTCTTTACCGGCGCAAGATTGGTGGACGCACCGGCCACCGAATCGCTGTCGCCGCGCTCGCAATAGTCACTGTCTACTGTGCCGGCCTGGCTGTTATTCACGCGGTGGCCTTACGCCAGGCGGAACGTCAGGCCGTCAATATCGCGAAGCAAAACGCGGAGCAGATTGTTGAGGTCGCCGCAATGCCGACCTTGGCCAACCCCACAGTGTGGGTCTGCATGTTGGAAACCGACCGAGCGACTTACAGGTTCAAATTGTCGTTGCTACACGGGCCGCCTGACACTTCGGAGATTATCCGCTACGAAAGGCCGGAGGGATTGAGCGCTGAGTTGGTTGCGCAAGCTGCGCGAGACGGCCGCTCGCAAGTGTTTCTTGGCTTTGCGCGATTCCCCGTTGTTGGCGTAGTAGGTGAGGATTGCGCGACGCAAACGCTCGTACAGTTCGCAGACTTACGTTACACTGAACCAGGAAAACAGAGAGGCGCATTTTCTCTTGACGTGCCTGTCGATTGTCCGACCCGAATCGATGAACGACACTGAACAAATAGAAACGTTGAAAGCGCTTACTGAGGTTGCGCGCGAAAGGGAGCGACCACGGAAAGGATTGCGGCTTGCCAGCGTGCGGGTTTCTCCAGGCTCCTACCTCGCTGCCGCCAGCGTTCTGACTTTCGGTTCGGCTTTGCTGCTGCGGTCGGAGAG
>JBGPYG010000292.1:0-5485 GCA_041493085.1 Pyrinomonadaceae bacterium
CTGACCTGGTCCTTCACCATTGAGTGGTCCTTATCCATCTTCTCCATCATCATCTTCATCTTTGATTTCATCTCTGCGCTCATCGTCTGCATGTGTTTTTGGTGGATGGCGTCCATTGCGTCGAGGTTATGTCTTAGCTCGGCAACTGCCGCGCGTGCGAATTCGACGTCCAGAGCTTCAGGCTTCACTGCCTGATCACGAAGTGTCCTGGCAAACTCAGACATACTCTTCATGTGAGCCGACATCAGCAGGTGATGCGGCGATTTCATCATCTCTGACATCTCCATCATCATGCCGGCCTTCTTCTGTCCGCTTTGTGTGTGCTTGTGTTGCGCCCAAGCTGCGGACGGAATTACCAGAACAAGCATGATGGCTGTAGCTGACAGCAAGGCGCGTGTGTTCACTCTCATATCGTTATCTTCTCCTCTTGATTGGTTGACAGGAATTCAGGCAGTCCTCTGCCGGTATTTGCAAAACCCTTGATTCTCTCCCGCTTCGGTTTTTGTGTCTGTGCTCTAACACACAGAGCAAGCTTCGTGCCCTCAACATACCTTTGTATTGTCCCTGGTTTCTTGAGGACAGACATTGTTGAATTGGGTGCGCCCGCGGAAATATCCGCAGCCCACAGCGGCAGAATTCCCAAAACATGAGGACGAATCAGGGGGTAACCAAGCAGCTTCCTTTGTTTGCCTGCCATTGAACTCAATCATTGGGATTCGCGACCGGCGCACCGCAAACCTTTGACTATAAGTTTGCGCGCGTGTTACAAGGACGCAGTTTCGGTTCGACTAATGAAATCACATCCGAAGATGAACCGCGTCACTAAAAAGCGCGTCTTTCGCGTGATAGCCGTTCTCCTTCTGGTCTATACGGGACTCGATCTCACTGTACCCGGAGTTTGTAGCGAAGAGTTTAGCGTACCTGGAATTGTCGAGGTCTCAGCATCCGCGAACGGTCCCGCTTTCTCAAAATCATTTGCTTGCGTGAGTCCTCAAACAGATTTCCCGCAGGATCAGTCACCGAGGAGATCGTCACCGGACGATGATTGTTTCTGCTGCTGTAGCCATGTATTGCGGGGTAATGCGCCGCCGCTCGTCGCCACCGATGAGTTAGAGTCCGCAGTATCTGTCCCAATTATCCATTCCTTGCTTTCACCACCGCTCGCAAGCCCCTTCCATCCTCCGCGCAACGCTTAAATCCCAAAGCCGTCGACTGAACAATTCTTTTGGATTCTTCGAAAAGGTTTGGTCTGCGTTGCTAGGAGGTCTATGGAGTATTCAACCGTAGTCTAAATCCATTATGAGATGCGAACGGACTATTGTCTTTTCCGTGGCATTGCTCGCTGTGTTATCGGTTGCCTGCGGTAAGAGCCCGGAAGAGGCGCGTCGCAAACTAGCAGAAAAGGGGCTCGCCGTTACCGATGAGGCATTTATCAAAAGCGTTCGAGACGGCGATCTTGATACAACAACTCTTTTTCTTAACGCAGGCATGAGTCCCGAGACGAAAGATGAAAAGAGCGCCACGGCATTGATGAATGCTGCCATTAAGAACGATGTAGCGATTGCGAAACTCTTAATCAGTCGTGGCGCAAACGTAAACGCTCGCAAACCCAACGGTTCCACAGCACTGACTTATGCTGGTCTGGTAGGAGGCACTGATGTAGCCCGTATCCTAACTGGAAAGGGCGCAGACGTGGATGCAAGTAATGATGAAGGTGAGACGCCTCTTATGGAGGCAGCACTAATGGGGCACCTTGAAACCGCCAAAGCCTTGCTGGAAGCGGGCGCCAGATTGGACAAGAGAGATAAGAGGGGCGAGACGCCTCTGAAGCACGCCATGGAACGCAACCACGTCGACGTGATCCTGCTGTTACAAGAAGCAGGGGCGAAGGAGTAAGTACTAAGGCGCGAGTCTTAGAAACATAGGAGGAGAACCGGATGGGCCACGGTCACACACATTCGGCGGCGGGGAAGAACAAACGCAGACTGGCAATAGTTCTCGGGCTGACGACCGCATATCTTATTGCAGAAGTGGTGGGCGGCTTATTGACTCACAGTCTTGCCTTGTTAGCTGATGCCGGTCACATGCTCACAGACGTCGCCGGATTAGCGTTGGCGTTATTAGCTATCCGCTTTGGAGAACGTCCTGCGACCCCGGAGCGCACCTACGGTTTTTACCGCGTCGAGATTCTTGCCGCCCTCACCAACGGCGTGGTGCTAATCGGCATTTCGCTCTACATCCTGTACGAAGCCTATGAACGGTTTCGTGATCCGCCTGAAGTGCACAGCGGACCAATGTTGGCTGTAGCATCCGTCGGTCTCTTGATAAATCTCGCGGGAATTTACCTCTTACGAGCAGCGTCAAAAGAAAGCTTGAACATGAAGGGAGCATATTTCGAAGTGCTTTCTGACATGCTCACTTCGATCGGCGTAATCGTCGCAGCAATAATCATGCTGACGACAGGCTGGTATTACGCTGATCCAATCATCTCAGTGGGTATCGGCCTCTTCATTCTTCCCCGCACCTGGATGCTCTTGAAGGATGCCGTTGGAGTGCTGCTCGAAGGAGTCCCATCAGATGTAAACCTAGCCAGTCTCCGCGAATCTATTGCGAGTGTCCATGGAGTGGCCTCAGTGCACGACTTGCACGTATGGTCTCTGACTTCAGGCGTGAACGCGATGAGTGTTCATGCCGTCCTTGCCGACCACGCGCTACATGATGAGGTGCTGGCTGCCGTCCAGAAACAAGTTACACTCGACTTCAAGATTGCGCACGCTACTGTCCAAGTTGAATGTAAAGGATGCGCCGCTTACGAGACGCACCTGTAGAACGAGCTAAGGTTAGAAGGAATATGAATGAACAGATCGTGATTAACGAAAACCGCAATCGGGTCGCGTTGGTAAGGCGTGGGCGTCATCTCGAGTATTTCACGGTGGGCTATAACAGTCTTGAGGGCTTGATTGCGATCGCGGCAGGATTGATAGCAGGAAGCATCGCGCTGGTTGGGTTTGGCTTTGACAGCATTATTGAGGTGACGTCAGGGCTGGCTTTGCTGTGGCGGTTGCACGCCGATGTTAATGAAGAAAGGCGCGAGCGGGTTGAAACGATCAGTGTAAGAATTGTCGGCGTCTGTTTTGTTGTGCTCGCCGTCTATGTCGCTTTCGAGTCAATCAAGTCCCTGTGGAAGCATGAGGCACCGGAAGAGAGTTTGCCTGGCATTGTCCTGGCCGCCGTATCACTGGTGGTTATGCCGTTGTTGGTGAGAGCCAAGAGAAAGGTAGCGCGTGGAATCAAGAGCAACGCCTTAATGGCCGATTCTAAACAGACTGAGCTCTGCACTTATCTTTCGGCGATCCTGCTCGGCGGTCTGCTGCTAAATGCTCTTCTTGGTTGGTGGTGGGCTGACCCGGTAGCGGCGCTTGTAATGGTGCCGATCATCACAAACGAGGGCATTGAGGCTCTGCGTGGCGAAACGTGCTGTGATGATGACTAGACTTCTGGAACCCTGGGTCTTGACAGGCTTTTCCCTGGTTTCTTGAGGACAGACATTGTTGAATTGGGTGCGCCCGCGGAAATATCCGCAGCCCACAGCGGCAGAATTCCCGAATTATTCGGACGAATCAGCAAGAATCGAAGCTTTGCCTTGCGGCACTAGTATCGCGGGGAGCAAACGGATTATCTGGCGGCGAAGCCAACCACATGGCGGTTAATTTTATGTGTGTTAGCGCACAGACGGAAGCCCTTCCGAGTGATTCAATCTCTCCCGAACTTAGAACATGCCATACGGCGAGAATCAGGGATTCTCTTCGTATTCGACATTGAAAATAACCGACCACAGCCAATCCAACTACCGTGGAATTATTCGCAGGGCTTGGGATTTTTGCGATGAGCCTTCATGAAGAAGCTGAAATATGAAGGGAAAACCGGCGATTTCAGCGCGGTATGGGCCTTGCTCCTACATGCGTGAAACCACCTGTGGTTTTGCCAATCAGGGTGTATACTTGCCAGGGGCTGATCGAATCGGTAGTTAGTTAACGATGCTAAAGCGGTTTTCATCTCTGATTTTGGCGCTCGTGATCGGTGGCAGCGTACTGGCTGGCACGGCACGGCTCCAGGAGGAACATGTCTGCGAGATGGCAGGCATGGAGGCGATGCCTGGGATGGAAGCCATGCCATGCTGCAAGAAGGATGAGACTCCATCCGTTGTGAGTGAGCCCAACTCTTCGGGACAGTGCTGTGTCACCGTTCCGCAAGAGACTGGTTCACGCGGAACAACGTTTAATCTGCGTCCCCCTTCCTTCCGCATCGCTGTGATTCATCCGGCAGTCGCGCAGTCTCCTCTTGCTGCGCCGGAGCCATACGAGTGTTCCTTCTCGACGCAAGTCTTTTTACCCAACCTCCAGGCTAGTTACATCCGTAACCTTTCCCTTCTGATCTAACGCACCCAAGGCAGGCGTGTGTCTTGTTGTCGTGTGTCCTTGACTTGAAAGGACGCGCTCGCACAACAGGCGCCGACGTGTAGGCGCGCGCGCGAGCATTGAGAGATCAATCTTGAGGCTCGTGTTGCTGGTAGCTTGTTTCACTTAAATCAGAAAGGACCAAAGTCTATGAAAAAGTTGACAATCGCATTTGTTCTCGTAGCTCTTGCAATCGTGGCTGCGGCGTGCAGCTCAAGCAGTACCAATGACACTGGAAAGGTAATTAAGAGCGCTCCCGTTGGTAACAACCTGACGGCGACGCTCTCAAACAAAGAAGGCGTTCTCAAGAACGGCGACAACGAGTTCTTTGTCTCCTTCAAAGACAGTTCGGGCAAGACAGTGGAAGTCGGAGCTGTTGGCTTGAACTTTTACATGCCGACAATGGGAACGATGCCCGCGATGAACAACGCGGCTACGTTCACCACCGGCAGCCCCGGCGTGTATCAAGGCAAGGTGAAGCTTGGGTCGGGCGGTGATTGGCAGGCTCAAATCAGTTACGAAGGCGCGGCCGGAAAGGGCAAGAGTTCTTTCACGGTTACGGCGCAATGAAGTCGGCATGCGCGCGATGAAAAGAACTGGCTCCCCATCTGCCGAGCAAGGAGAAAAAATATGGTGAAAGCGAAGCCAATCAAAATAGTAGTTGCTTACCTGCTCACAGCGGTTTTCGCTGGAAGCAGCGTTATGCTGGCCCAGCAACCTGGCGCGCCACGTCCTGGCATTGCCGGAGCCACTACTCGCGATGAGCGCAAGCAGCAGCCAATTCCGCCTGGTGCTTATGACGTGCCCGCCGGGTCTCCAGCGCTGCAACAGTTAATTGAGCAGGCGCTGGAAAACAATCCGGAGATCAAGGCGATGCAGCGCCGTTTCGACATGGCGCGCGCGCGAATTCCGCAAGCAAAGGCGTTGGACGAGCCCACGCTCAGCGTCGGCTACATGGGCAACATCACACCGTTCCAGGTTCAAAAGGGAGATCCATCGAGCGGTCGCTCGCTATCGATCAGCCAGGA
>JBGPYG010000228.1:0-6485 GCA_041493085.1 Pyrinomonadaceae bacterium
GGTGGCCGCTTCCCAGTTTTCCCAGCCCTCCACCTGCCAACGAATCGTCCGTCCAATCACCTTAATCAACAGAAAAAACGCAAGGTCCGCGGCACGAATCAGGAACCTCTTCTTTAATGGATAGGATGAGAGGTCGGCAAACTGGTAAGCCCGCGCGATAGTCTCCGCGGCGAGACGTGCACCTTTGAACTCTTGTTCGGTGGAAGCTTGCATGGAGGGAAGGGTAAAGGGTAAAGGGTAAAGGGTAAAGGGCAAGGGCGAAAGGGAAGACGGAAAGCTGTTGACACGTTGCTTCCCCTTACCCTTGACGCCTTCCCCTTTCCCAGCCTAATACACGTCCGGTTCCCCCAGCGGTCTTGTCTTCCAGCGCTTATGAATCCAGAGCCACTGGTCCGGGTACAGTCGGACCATGTGTTCGACTGCCGCCGCGAAGCGAGCGGTGTTCACCTCGATATCTTTAGTGTGATCGCCGCTGCGCACCAACTCAACCGGCGGGTCGCCATGAAAGAAGTAGCGCTTCCGTTTCTTGTCCCACACAGCGCAGGTTGGGATCACCACGGCATCAGTTTTCAGCGCGAGCGTGGCAATGCCGGCGGTTGTGCAGGCGAGCTTTCCAAAGAACGGAACAAAAACTCCTTCGCGCGTCTGCGTGTTGAGATCGGAGAGGATGCCGAGCGTGCCACCTTCACGCAACACCCGCAGCGACTGTCGTGCGGCACTCTGTTTATCGATCGCGCGATTGCCAAAGCGCGTCCGGATGGCCTCGATCATTTCTTCTATGCGCGGATTGTCGAGCGGGCGAACCAGGAAACTGAGCGGATACTCAAGTGCCGACCAACCGAAGCTGTGCAGTTCCCAGCAACCCAGATGGCCGGTCAGGAAGATAACTCCGCGCTTGTTTTTCTCAGCCTCTCGCAAGTGGGCCAGGCCAACTTCGTCATACTCGACCAGCTTGCGCAGCTTCTCCCGCGTCGCGCGTGGTAGTTGACTAAACTCACCGAGGAGCCGCCCGAGACTCGCAAAGCAGCCGCGTAGTAGGCGCCTGCGCGCCGGCTCAGGCATTTCAGGAAAAGCGATCTCGAGATTGCGTCTACCTGTGCGCCGGAGGTTGCCGGGCAGAAGATAAGCCAGGCGCCCGATTGAGAGGCCAATAGCTATTGCCAACGGACGCGGCAGCACCCCGAGGCCGGAGAGAATTGCCCGCGCGAGTGCGTATTCGAGCGCTATCTGAAGTTTGCCGTGTTTGGCCATCTATAAAAAATGATGAGTAATGAGTGATGAGTAATACGTGAGAACAAGTCCAAAGTCCAATGTCCAAAGTCCAACGTCCGGTTCTCCATCTTGACCGCTGAACCTGAGCGCTCACTGGTGAACCTTATCTTCCGACTTTGGACTTATTGGCCCCAGTGATATATTTCGAACGCAGCAGCGCGAAATGTCGTAAATTGCTTTTGGAAGCGCTAAGGCGCCAGCGTTACGAGCGCTTCCATTCTCTCCCTTAACTATCATCGGCAGATTGGAGTGGGATGCAGAAACGTAGGATCCTCATCGTCGACAACAACGATGAGCTGCGTGCCATACTCGAGAACGCGCTTGGCAGCCTTGGCTGCGAGGCCGTCGTGACCGGCGATCGAGACGAGGCCCTCAACCGCAACGACCTCGATCAGTTTGATCTCATCATCAGCGACCTGACAGAGGACGAACAGTCAGATGATCAGTCATCCGAACAGTCAAACGGCCGCTTGGCAAATGAACAACATCGCCGCCTGCTAACGCCTGTTAACTCAAACGCCGCCGGGCCTGTCATAGTCAAAGCCTTTAAGATGGTCGCGGCAAATTATTTGCGAAAGCCTTACAACAAAGACCAGTTGCGCGAGATAGTTGAACAAACGCTCTCTTATAAGCTTCGCTACGTGGACGATCCCAGCCTACTCGCTCACACTCACGAGAAAATTGAGTTTGAACTACCCAGCGATCTCACCTTGATGAATGGGGTATTACAGTACCTGCTCGCGCGCGTCGCCAAGCTGGGCCTGATTGCGCCGGAGCGATCCAATCTTTTCATTGCGCTTGATGAGGCATTCGTCAACGCCGTCAAGCACGGAAACAAAAACGACCCAACCAAGCTGGTGCGGGTCGGCGCTGAACTCTCTCCCAAGGAAGCGTGCTTTACCATTGAAGATGAAGGCGAAGGCTTCGATGTGCAGACTATACCTGACCCAAGGGATCCGGCGAATCTATTCAAGTCTTCGGGCCGCGGGGTCCTGCTTATCTACAACATCATGGACGAAGTTGAGTACAATGCGCTGGGTAATCGCGTAAAGATGGTGAAGCGACCGGAACCTGCGGTCGAAACTCAACTAGTTGAACCAGGCACACCCAACGACAAACACGCCGGTAACGTCTGAAAAAGTTTTCAAACGCCCAGCAAGCGTGGCGGCAACCCAGGCTGCTCAATCGTCGCTATCATTCTGGCAAGCGTGGCCGTGGTGGTTTGTTCCGGCCCTGACCTCACTGGTCCTGGTCCTCTATTTTGTCGATCCTTTTATCGGCGACTGGGACGGCATGGACTACACGATGCTGTCGTTGGCGGGTTATCCATCCTCGATGGCGCTCGGCCGCAATCTCTTCATATTCGGAAATCATGCTCTTTATGAATTTGCCCACGCTGTCTTCAACGTTCAGCCGGACCACGCCTACCTGATTTTCAAATACGCAGTCGTAGCACAAGCGCCGCTGGCGGTGATTGCTTCCTGGATTCTCGCGCGCGACTTTTCCAAGTCGATACACACGGCAACGCTGGCCGCGCTATTCCTCGTTTTCTCGCCGGTGTTTGTCCTCTACGGCGGCCAGGTGATGACCGACGTCCCTTCAGTTCTTCTTCTATGCATTGCCCTGATTGTCCATTATCGAGGTTTGCAAAAGGAGCGCATTTGGCTGGTGCTGCTTGGCGCAGCGCTGCTGGGCCTGGGTGTCAATCTTCGGGAGACGATTGGTTTCTATGCGCCGTGGCTAGTCGTGGCTCCGTTCGTTTGTGGCTGGAAATTTCGTCGCCGCCAAATTCTGCTAATCACACTTTCGTGTCTGCTCTTTTTTCTGTGCGCTTCCGGTTGGTTTGCGTTTTGGTTTATCACGGACGAGCACTACCGCTTGATTTGGTTTGGTTGGCGCGAATCGATGCGACAGGAATCGGCGCGACATCCGATATCGCCGCACAACCTGTGGCCATATCTCGCGTATTTCTTTGTTACTGCTCCTCTGATTCTTGTGTCGCTGCCCTTCGCGCTATGGAATGCCCTTAGGAGTGATTGCCGCGAGCGAAAGCTTTCCCCCCTATTGCTGCTCGCAGCGGTGGGTTTGTTGGCCGACCTGCTGCTCTATCTTAACTACAGCACCGCTGTTAACTGGCGCTATTTCTTGACAGGGCTGCCGGCGATTGCACCTTTGTCAGCAAACTTTCTGCTGCGCCTTCTGTCCCGGCGATTCCGGAGCGCCCGTCTCGCCTTAGCAACCTGCGTGGCGGCAGTACTGGCGCTGGCAGGCGTATTCAGTCTCTTGATTCGTCCCGCCAGCCAACAATTTATTGAGCGACGAGCGATGAGCAAGGAGTATCGCCACCATTTGGCAAGCTTGCCTCGAGATGCTGTCATGATTTCAGGCTCGCAGACAATTGCCGTCACTTATTGGAAGACGATCGGCGCGGGGAACTGGGAAACGATTGGTACCGGCGGCGGTTGGCCCGGAGACAATCTCGTGCCGTTGATTGAAGACTACTTGAAGAAAAATCGGCGTGTCTTTCTCGACACCGACCCGCGCTGGTGGCTGCCCTGCCTCTGGCAACGCGATGAGATTCCGGCCATCGTCAGTCTTCAGGAGCGTTTTAGTTTTCGTCGCGTCACGGATACGATCTACGAAATAAGACCGCGCGGAGCCAAAGACGCGACCGATCCACCAAATCTGGAAAGACTGCTGCCGGAAAACAGACCGGAAGACACAAAGAAGTGCCCTCCGATACACTCGTGAGAACAGAGGTCAGAGAGCAGAGGTCAGAAGTCAGAGGGCAGAAGTCAGAAGTCAGAGATCAGTAGTCAGAGATCAGTAGTCAGAAGGCAGAGGTCGAACTTCAGAATTCGCGGATCTGAGATTTGATATTATTTGATATCTGATCTTATCTGATCTCTGATCTCTGATCTCTGATCTCTGATCTCTGACCTCTGACCTCTGATCTCTGACCTCTAGGCACCAGCAGCCATGCCCTACGAAATCTTCCTGGCTCTTCGTCATCTGCGTTCACGTCAAAAGCGCCGGCTTGTGCGGGTGACCGCGCTCATCGCAGTGGTCGGAATTGCGGTGGGAGTGGCGGCGCTGATTGTGGCGCTTGCTTTGGCAAACGGCTTTCGCGATGAGATGCGCGACAAAATACTACGCGGCACCGCGCACCTTACCGTGATGCGCAGCGACGGCGAGTCCATGCTGAACTATCAGGACGTCGCGACGCGCATCGCTCAGGAGGACAACGTGGTCGCGGCAGCGGGAACGACTTACGACGGCGCCGTTGCGATTGGTCCGCGCGCGTCGGCTTACGCGGTGCTGCGTGGTATCGATGGGACATCTGCGCAAGCAACCGCGGACATTGCGCGCTCGCTGATCGCGGGTTCAGTTGAGGACGTTTTTGAAACGGGTGGACAAGAACAAGACTTTCCCGGGGTCGTGCTGGGCTCTGAGCTGGCGGCGCGAACAGGGCTCAAGGTGGGCGACGCCGCTGAGATCATCGCCGCACAATCCGGGTTCTCATCGTCGAATGGGAGGAAGCGTCATGTTCACGTCGCGGGAATTTTTCGCTCCGGGCTATTCGAATACGACTCAACCTGGATCTACCTGCCACTCGACACCGCGGCGGCTTTTTCTGGTAACGCTCACGCCGCCTCTGTTATTAGCGTTCAGGTAAGAAACATCTACGACGTGAAACAAACGGCGGTGAAGGTGAGGCAACTGTTGGGAAGTTCCTATACAACCGTTGACTGGCAGGAGGCAAATCGTCCTCTGTTTACGGCACTGGCGCTGGAGCGCCGCATTGGCGTCGTTATCATTGCGCTCATAATTCTGATTGCTGCACTCAACATCACCACAACCTTGATCCTGGTTGTGATGGAGCGACGCCGGGACATTGCCATCCTTGCCACGATGGGCGCGACGGCCAAAAGCATCATGAGTATTTTTGTGATTGAGGGAGCAATCGTCGGCGTGCTGGGCGCAGTGGCTGGCGTTTTGCTTGGAGCGATCGCGATCATTGTCTCCAATCGTTATCAGCTCATCAGTTTGCCGGCTGACGTTTACTCAATCAGCAACGTGCCTTTGAATCTACATCTCCGCGACCTGGCCCTCGCTGCGCTGGTGGCATTTGCGCTCAGCATCGTCGCCACGATCTATCCCGCGCGCGCCGCGGCGCGCATCCGACCTGCGGAGATGCTGCGCGACGCGAATTAAGTCCAATGTCCAAAGTCATCTGATGAGTCCAAAGTCCAAAGTCCAAAGTCCAAAGTCGGAAACCGAAGAGCCTGGAACTTCGAGTGCGAACGTTCAAGCTGGGGAAGCGGACATTGGACATTGGACATTGGACATTGGACTGCCGCGAGCGGACTTTGGACTGACGGTTACAGATCTCCGCAAAAGCTTTTTATCGCCGACCGGCGAGAGGATTGAGGTTCTCCGTGGCGTTTCCTTTTCCGCAAACGCCGGCGAAGCGGTGGCCATCATGGGAGCGTCGGGCGCCGGCAAGTCAACTTTGTTGCAGCTGTTGGGGGGGCTGGAAGCAGCGGATCATGGAAGCATCGTTGCCGGAGAGTTTGCGATTGATCGGGCTGGCCCGTCTGCACTTGCTCGCTTTCGAAACAAGCAAGTGGGTTTCATTTTTCAGTTTCATCACCTGCTGCCTGATCTCACGGCTGCGGAAAACGTCAGTCTGCCGCTATTGATTACAAGAACCCGCCGCCGTCAGGCGATACGCCGCGCCACGGAGATGCTTGAAGAGGTTGGACTGGACAGCCGTGTTTCGACTTCCGTGGTGGGACATCTGTCGGGCGGTGAACAACAGCGAGTAGCAGTTTGTCGTGCCCTGATCACCCGGCCTGTCCTTGTGCTGGCCGACGAGCCTACCGGTAATCTCGATACGGCAATTGGTGATGAGATTGCGCGTTCACTTGTTTCTTACGCCCGAGACAACCGGGCCCTGGTCATTATTGCCACCCACAATCGCGCCCTGGCGGAGATATGTGACCGGAACCTGGTTTTGAGGGACGGACGCTTTGCCCAGCCGATCTGATGAAGCCGGCGCCCTAAACAGACCCGAGCGTCTGAAATAGCGTCCTCGTTGCGTCTTTTCTTAATGAGGAGACAACACAAACCTTTTGGCGCTCTCATTGATAGGTTATAATGCGCCCAGTTGCCGGGCGAGCTAAGTTCTTGGCCCGGCATGGTAATCATAA